>JAFXAQ010000005.1 GCA_017516925.1 Oscillospiraceae bacterium
CTCAGGGCACCACCCCCCGCCGCCTGACCGACCTGATCGGCTCCCTGTGCGATCTGACCTCCGGCTCCGGCGATAAGGGCACCCCCATTGTCTATATCCAGGGCTATTTCGACAACTACACCAACGACTAAATTGAACCCCCAAACCGTAGCGGTTTGGGGGTTCCGTTTACCTCCAGTGCCAGAGGTCAGAGAAGCGCCAAAGACAAACAACTCGAACCTGTCGGCGTACATAGGTACGGTAAGGTTCGAGTTGTGCAGTAAGTCAAAACACCTTGCGTAAGCAAGCTTTTTAAGAAGAACTGATTGCCACGCCGTTTCACGGCTCGCAATGACAACGTCGTGTAGGAGATTGCCGCGGGCGGCTAAACCGTCCTCGCAATGACATTCTAATTTCGATAGGTTTTCTTGTGTTTTGACGGTTTGGGGCTTCTATGACCTCGGTTATTTTGCTAATGTGGCAGCCATCACAGCCTTGATGGTATGCAGGCGGTTTTCGGCTTCGTCAAAGACGATAGAGGCTTCGCTTTCGAACACCTCGTCGGTGACCTCCATACAGGCAATGCCGAACTTATCGTAGATTTGCTTGCCGATGGTGGTATGCAGGTCGTGGAAAGCAGGAAGACAGTGCATAAACCGGCACTGCTTTCCGGCAAGGTTCATCAGCGCCTGTGTAACCCGGTAGGGGGTAAGCTCAGCAATGCGTTCTTCCCAAACGCTGTCCGGCTCGCCCATAGATACCCATACGTCGGTGTAGAGCACGTGGGCGTCCTTCACTGCCTGAACAGGGTCGGTGATAAATTCCAGAATTGCGCCGGTTTCCTTGGCAATTGCCTGACAGGTTTCCACCAGCGCCTTGTCCGGGAAGTATTTTTCCGGGGCGCAGGCTACGAAATGCATACCCATTTTGGCGCAGCCCACCATCAGGGAGTTACCCATATTGTACCGGGCGTCTCCCAGATACACCAGCTTTTTGCCCTTCAGGCTGCCGAAATGCTCCTGAATTGTGAGAAAATCCGCCAGTATCTGGGTGGGGTGGAATTCATTGGTCAAGCCGTTCCACACCGGAACCCCGGCATAGCTTGCAAGGGCTTCCACAATCTCCTGCCCAAACCCCCGGTACTCAATGCCGTCAAACATCCGTCCCAACACCCGTGCGGTGTCGGCGATGGATTCTTTTTTTCCCATTTGGGAGCCGGTAGGACCAAGATAGGTGCAGCCCATACCCAGGTCTGCGGCAGCTACTTCAAATGCGCAGCGGGTGCGGGTGCTGTCCTTTTCAAACAGCAGCACAATGTTTTTGCCTGCACAAAGCTTATGGGGAATACCCTGCTTTTTTTCCTTTTTCAGCTTGGCAGACAAATCCAGAAGATAGGAAATCTCCTGAGGGGTAAAGTCCAGAAGCTTCAAAAAGTGCTTTTTGGTAACGTTTTCCATAACAATTCCTTTCTTACTTGCAGGCTTCCAGCAGCACATCCAGCGCCTTATCCAGCTGTTCCGGTTCGATATTCAAGGCAGGCAAAAGCCGAACCTTTTCCTTGGCTGTCAGGCACAAAACGCCGTTTTCAATGCACTTATTCACAATTTCTTTGTTATTTTTGGTGGTGGTAATGCCAATCATCAAGCCCAAGCCGGTGACGTTTTCGATACCGGCAGCGCCCTGGAGCCGGGAGAAAATGTGGTCGCTTTTTTCCTGCACCCGTGCCAGGAAGTCATCCCCCAGCCGGGACACAACGCAGTAAGCGGCGGCGCAGGCAACGGGGTTGCCGCCGTAGGTGGAGCCGTGGTCTCCGGGACCCAGCATTTTTTCCACCTTTTCCCCCAGCAATGTGGCGCCGATGGGCAGACCGCCGCCCAAGCCCTTGGCTGTGGATACAATGTCGGGGGTAATGCCATAGTGCATATAGCTGTACAGCTTGCCGGTGCGTCCGTTGCCGGTCTGCACCTCGTCAATCATCAGGGGAATGTCCTTGCCTTGCAAAGCTGGGCGACCCCTTGAATATACGCTGCAGAAAGGGGTACCACACCGCCCTCACCCTGAACGCATTCCAGAAGAATACCGGCTACCTGCGTCTGCTCCGTTAATGCGGTCAGGGCATCCAAATCCCCGGCAGGTACGTGGGCAAAGCCCGGGGTCAGGGGAAGAAAATCCTTGTGAAATACATCCTGACCGGTGGCGGACAGGGTGGTGAGGGTTCTGCCGTGGAAGCTGTTTTGCAGGGATACAATGGTGTAGCAGTCCGGTCCCTTTTTGGTAGCGGAGTACTTCCGGGCGTACTTAATGGCGCACTCGTTGGCCTCGGCACCGGAGTTGGAGAAGAACACCTTCTTCATCCCGGTCTTTTGACACAGCAGCGCTGCCAGCTTGGCGCAGGGCTCGGTGTAATACAGGTTGGAGCAGTGCTGCAGCTTTCCCAGCTGCTCCGTCACTGCGGCAACCCACGCTTCATCCGCCTGCCCAAAGGCAGTGACACCGATACCGGAGGTCAGGTCGATATATTCCTTGCCCTGGGTGTCTTGGAGCAGGCAGCCCTTTCCGGACACCAGCTCCACCGGAAACCGCCCGTAGGTAGGAGCGACATATTCTTTATCCAGAGAAATCAGGCTCATAATGATTACTCCTTTGTGACCATGGTGCCGGCACCTTCGTTGGTGAGCAGCTCCATCAAAATGGAGTGGGGGATTCTGCCGTCCATAATGACCACGTTCTTGACGCCGTGGCTGATGGCTTCAATGCAGCAATCCACCTTGGGAATCATACCGCCGCAGATAATTCCCTGGTCAAACAGGTTTTTGGCTTCCGCTACGGTGATGTGGGGAATCAGGGTGGAGGGGTCGTCCTTGTCCTTCAAAATACCGGCAATGTCTGTCATCATAATCAGGCGCTCCGCCTCCAGCGCGCCGGCAATATAGGCAGCGGCGGTGTCGCCGTTGATGTTGTAAACATTGCCCTGCCGGTCACTGGCCACGGTGGAAATCACCGGGATATAATTTTTCTCCAGCAGGTCTGTGATGGGCTGGGTGCGGACCTTGGTAATCTCACCCACGAAGCCCAGGGCTTCGTCTTTTATTTTGGCTTCCAGAATGCCTCCGTCAATGCCGGACAGACCCACAGCGTGACCGCCCTTGGCCTGCATCAGGTTTACCAGGTCCTTGTTGACCTTACCGGCAAGCACCATCTGGGCAATCTCCACAGTTTCCTTATCCGTTACCCGCAGACCGTTGACGAAGGTGGATTCCTTTCCCAGCCGCTTCATCATCTGGCTGATTTCCGGACCGCCGCCGTGGACCAGCACCACCTTTACGCCAATAAGCCACAAAAGGGCAATGTCTTCCATCACCTGCTGCTTCAGCTGCTCGTTTACCATGGCATTGCCGCCGTATTTAATTACTACAATTTTGCCGCTGTATTTTTTGATGTAGGGCAGGGCTGCGGTCAAAACCTCCGCCCGCTGCGCGTTTGTAAAATCGTTGGTCATAACATCTCTCTCCTTATGTTCTGTAATCGCCGTTGATTTTTACGTAGTCATAGGTCAGGTCACAGCCCCAGGCGGTGGCGGAAATATCACCGCTGCCCAGGTCTACCAGAATATCGATTTCCGGCTCCAAAAGGATTTCTTTTGCGTTTTCCTCGCTGAAGGGAACACCGCTGCCCTTTTCGCACACGGTGACAGTGCCCTTGGCGCTTCGGAAGGCAACACCGATTTTCCCGGTGTCCACCTTAGCACCGCTGTAGCCAATGGCGCACAGCACTCTGCCCCAGTTGGCATCGGCGCCAAACATTGCCGCCTTGAGAAGGCTGGAGCAAATCACGCTTTTGGCGCAGAGCTTGGCATTTTCCAATGTGTCTGCCCCGGTGACGCAGCACTGCAGCAGCTTGGTGGCGCCCTCACCGTCTCCGGCAATCATCCGGCAAAGCTGGACAGTGACGGTGTTCAGCGCCTGCATAAAGGCGGAGAAATCCTCGCCCTCCTGACAAATTTCCTCATTGCCGGCCAGACCGTTTGCCAGCACCGTCACCATGTCGTTGGTGGAGGTGTCGCCGTCAATGGAGAGCATATTAAAGGTGCTTGCCACGTCCTGAGAAAGGGCCTTTTGCAGCAGCTGGGGACTGATGGCAGCGTCGGTGGTGATAAAGACCAGCATGGTTGCCATATTGGGGTGAATCATACCGCTGCCCTTGGCAATGCCGCCCATATGGCAGGTTTTGCCGCCTGCGGTAAAGGTAACTGCCAGCTCCTTTGCCCGGGTGTCGGTGGTCATAATAGCTTGGGCTGCCTGGTCGCTTCCTGTGTAGGAAAGTCCGGCGGTCAGCGCTGCCATCCCTTTTTCGATGGGGGCAAGGCTCAGGGGCTGACCGATGACACCGGTGGAGCCCACAATCACGTCATTGGCATCAATGCCCAAGTGGGTCTGCACCAAATCGCACATTCCCTGGGCAATTTCTATGCCGTTGGCGTTGCAGGTATTGGCATTGCCGCTGTTGCAAATCACAGCCTGGGCAGTGCCGTTGGCAAGGTGCGCCTTGGTTACGGTCAGGGGTGCGCCCTTGACCAGGTTGGTGGTATACACTGCTGCGGCAGAGCAGGGCACGTCACTGACAATCAGCGCCACGTCCGGCTTTGTCCGGTTTGCTTTGATGCCGCATAATACGCCGTTGGCACGGAAGCCCTTGGGGGCGCATACGCCGCCTTTGATCAGTTCCATAAAATTTCTCCTTATACGTTCAAGCCGGTATCCTCCGGAAGTCCCATCAGAAGATTCATATTCTGGATGGCGGCGCCGGAGGCACCTTTACCCAAATTGTCAAACCGGGCGGTGAGAATCAGCCGGTGGGCATTGCCAAACACGCTGATGCCCATATCATCCCGTCCCTCATAGCCGCAGGCAGAGAGCAGTCCGTCCGGGTCGGCGGCTTCATCATAACGGATCAGTCCACCCTGATAATAGGCCTTGTAAAGGGCTTGAATGTCCGCCAAAGAGCCTTTGATTTGACTTGCAAACAGAGGCACAGTAACCTCCATACCACTGTAGAAATCAGCCACAATGGGGCAAAATACCGGCGCATTCTCCAGCTGACAGATGGCAGACATCTCCGGCAAATGCTTGTGACTCTGTCCCAGAGCATACTGCCGGGGGGCATTGTACAGACTGGGAGGATTCTCCTCATACTGGGCAATCATCTTCTTGCCGCCACCGGAGTAGCCGGTGAGAGAAAAACAGGTTAAAAGCGCATCCTTTGCCAAAATCCCTGATTGCACCAGAGGCGCTACCAGAGCAATAAAGCCGCTGGCATGACAGCCGGGGTTGGCAATCCGGGCAGTGTTTACCAGCTTTTCCCGCTGGTCGGAAAGCTCCGGCATACCGTAAACCCAGTCCGGATTTGTCCGGTGGGCGGTGGAGGTGTCGATGATCCGCACAGAACTGCCCTTTGCCAGGGCAACGGATTCCTTTGCCGCATCGTCAGGCAGACACAAAAAGGCAATGTCTGCGCTTGCCAGAGCATCCGCCCGGGCTTTGGGGTCCTTCCGCAGCTCCTCCGGCAGGGTAATCAAAGTCAAATCCTGACGGACAGAAAGCCGGTCGGCAATTCGCAGTCCGGTGGTACCGGCGCTGCCATCAATAAAAACTTTAGTCATTGCTAAGCACCTGCCTTACATAAGTAATCTGTGCCTGTACCGAGGAAAAGCTGGTGCCGCCTTGACTGGTGCGCTTTTCCACGCAGGTGACCAGGTCAATTTCTTTGTACAGGTCGCTGTCAAACAGCGGGGAGTATTTCCGGTAGGTTTCCAAAGGCAGCTCCTCCAAAACCTGATTGTTTGCAATACAAAGGGCAACCAATTCACCGGAAATCTTGTAGGCGCTGCGGAAGGGAAGACCCTTTTTCACCAGATAATCTGCCAAATCCGTTGCGTTGATAAAGCCCTTTTGGGCGGCACGCTTCATATTTTCCCGGTTGGCAGTGAGGGTGTCCACCATGGGGGCGAAGACCTGCAGGCACATTTTTACCGTGTCCACAGCGTCAAAGACGCCCTCCTTGTCTTCCTGCATATCCTTGTTGTAGGCAAGGGGCAGACCCTTGAGGGTGGTGAGCAGTCCTATCAAATCGCCAAAGACCCGGCCGGACTTACCCCGGACCAGCTCTGCCATATCGGGGTTTTTCTTCTGGGGCATAATGGACGAGCCGGTGGTGTAGGCGTCGGAAAGCTCAATAAACTTGAATTCCCAGCTGGACCAAAGGATGATTTCCTCGGAGAACCGGGACAGATGTACCATCAAAATGGAGATGGCAGATAAAAGCTCCGCCGCAAAATCCCGGTCAGACACACCGTCCAAGGAGTTCAGACTGATGCCGGTAAAGCCCAGCTTTTCCGCTTCAAAATTCCGGTCCGTGTCATAGGTGGTGCCCGCCAAAGCGCAGCAGCCGATGGGGGATTGGGACATCATCCGCTTCCGGCAATCAGAAAGCCGCTGCAAGTCCCGCAAAAGCATCATGGCGTATGCCATCAGGTGATGCCCGAAGGTGATGGGCTGGGCCCGTTGCAGATGGGTGTAGCCGGGCATAATGGCATCGTAGTAGGCTTCCGCCTTGTTGGTCACGGCAGCAATGAGGTTCTTTACCAAAGCGGAAATCTCCGTGATTTCCTCGTTTAAGTACAGCCGGATGTCCAGCGCTACCTGGTCATTCCGGGAACGGGCGGTATGAAGCTTTTTGCCTACGTCTCCCAGACGCTGGGTGAGCACCTGCTCCACGAACATATGAATATCCTCGGCAGTTAAATCAATTTCCAGCTTTCCGGACTGTAAATCGGCAAGGATACCGGCAAGTCCGTCAATCAGGGTGTCGGCATCCTGCTGGGAGATAATTCCCTGAGCTGCCAGCATTCCTGCGTGGGCCATAGAGCCTTCAATATCCTGCTTGTACATCCGGCTGTCAAAGCGGATGGAGGAATTAAAATCGTCTGCGATTTGGGTGGTCTGGCCGTCGGTTCTTCCGGCCCAAAGCTTTGCCATACGTCTCTCTCCTTATAAAGGAGGGGCTGTAACAACAGCCCCTTTATTCTTCTCTTTTAAGAGGGATGGAAAAGAACGCAGATTGGACAAACTGAAGGGTCTGTTGCTTGCAACAGACCCCTTGCCCGAAGGCGTACATAGGTACGCCGAGAGGTGAAGTTTGTTCAAAGCATAAAACATTTCAAATGCTGCAAAATTTTAATTTTGCCACATTATTCTTCTTCTTTGGAACAGGGTGGCCTGTAGAAAAACCCCGTATTTTCTTTGTTTTATGCGCTCTGCGTTTTTTTACGCCCTCTTTTTATTATTTACCGTCTACCATTGCTTGCACCTGAATGGGCAGACCGAACAGGTTAATAAATCCGGTGGCATCGGCCTGATTGTAGTCGCTTTCACCGAAGGTGGCGATTTCCTCGGAGTACAGGGTGTAGGGGCTCCACACACCGGCGTTGATCATATTGCCCTTGTACAGCTTCAGCTTCACCTTACCGGTGACACGCTCCTGGGTCTTGTCCACAAAGGCAGCCAGCGCCTCCCGCAGGGGAGTGAACCACTGACCGTTGTAAACCAGCTCTGCATAAGTAACAGACAGCTTCTGCTTTTCGTGCATGGTCAGCTTGTCCAGACAAATCTGCTCCAGAACGCTGTGGGCCTTGTAGAGAATGGTGCCGCCGGGGGTCTCATAAACGCCACGGCACTTCATACCC
>JAFXAQ010000051.1 GCA_017516925.1 Oscillospiraceae bacterium
ACAAACCAGCCCGCACCCCGGGCCGAGTACAGAATACCCTGCTGTTCCAGCTGCGCAAAGGCGCGCTGGACAGTATTGGGATTTACGCCTGCTGTCACCGCAACCTCCCGAACCGACAGAAGCCGCTGATTGGGAAGAAACTCCCCTGCCGCAATGCTGGCACACAGCTGCTGGCAAAGCTGGGGGCATATGGGCTTATTTTTATCCAGTGTCCAGTTCACATGGTATCCTCCTTCCACTATCAAGTGTACTACTTCACTAATACAATAATACAATTACATCTGTTTGTCAACCCTGTATTATAAAAAGCCTTCCCCTCAAGGGGAAGGTGGCAAAAATCTATGATTTTTGACGGATGAGGTGTAAAAAAGCCGTTCTGGTTTCCCAGAACGGCTTGTCTGTTCTTATTCTGCGACGTAGGGCAGCAGAGCAATCTGACGGGCGCGCTTGATAGCGGTGGTCAGGTGGCGCTGATGGGCAGCGCAAGTGCCGGTGGTACGGCGGGGCAGGATCTTGCCACGCTCGGACAGGAACCGACGGAGCTTTGCAGTGTCCTTGTAATCAATCACAGTCACCTTGTCAGCGCAGAAAGCACATACCTTCTTACGCTTGCGGGGACGCATTTTCTGTTCGTTTTCCACGGAATTTACCTCCTTTGTAAGCATTGTAGAAAAGTTCGATTCAAGGCTGCCTCATTAAAAGGGCAGCTGGGCATCATCGTCACTGAGCATCGCAAAATCCGATGCAGGCGCTGTTGCGCTGGGAGCAGTGTAGCCACCGAAAGCAGGGGCAGCGGGAGCAGCGTAGGCAGAGCCTGCGTTGTCACCGTCACGCTTGCTGTCGCCGAAATACACATTGTCAGCCACAATCTCAGCGGTACGACGCTTGTTGCCGTCTTTGTCAGTCCAGTTTCTGATCTGGAGCCGACCGGAAACCACTGCCATACGACCCTTGGTGAAATACTTGGAAACAAACTCGCCGGTTTGCCGCCAAGCCACGCAGTCGATGAAATCGGTTTCCCGTTCGCCGCCCTGACCACCAAAGTCACGGTCAACAGCCAAAGTAAAGCTGGCGACAGCAACGCCGGTGCCGGTGCGACGCAGTTCGGGGTCACGGGTCAGACGACCCATGATGGTGATGTGGTTCAGCATAAGAATTCCTCCTTATTCTTCCACAGCGGTAACCATGCAGCGCAGGACACCTTCGGTGATCTTCATCACACGCTCCAGCTCTGCAGGGAACTCGGGCTTGGTCTCCATGTTCATCAGAACATAGTAGCCCTCGGTCAGGTCATTGATTGCGTAAGCCAAGCGACGCTTGCCCCACTCATCGATGTTGCTGAGGGTACCCTCCGCTTCCACCATTGCCTTGAACTTTTCCACAAGTGCGGCGATGCCTTCCTCGCCCTGGGCAGGGTCGATGATGTAGAGCACCTCGTACTTACCGGTAATCTTAGCCATGTTGTTTGCACCTCCTTTTGGACTTTTGGCCCCCGGGCTCCGGGAGCAAGGATATGTCCACATACGTAGACTAAGGTATTATAATGACTTTTTTTCCGATTGTCAAGGATAACTATGGGAAAATTCTGCTTTTTTCCGTAGTTTTTTTGAAAAATTGGGGTCAACACGCACCCTCGCCACAATATGTTGATGTTAAAAATCGCTTTACTTTTGCGGTGCTGTGTGCTATAATCCCCTTGTTATTACTTTACATAGAAAGGGAACGGTTGATTTTTATGAAAAAAGTTTTTGCGCTTCTTTTTGCCCTTGCCCTGCTGCCTCTGGTTGGCTGCGCCGGTGGCGCTTCCACTGCGGATACCCCGGAGGATACCACGCCTTTGATCCCGAAGAAGGTGGACAATTACAACTACCCCACCATTCAGGACAAGCTCACCTGGGATAAGATCAATGCGTTCCCTGTTAAATCCGAAGATATGACCATAGAAGAAATGCGGGAGCTTTGCGTTTCCTTTATGCGCTTTTCCAAAACAGCCGTCTACACCCCCAACAACAACCTGTCCTATGAAAGAGCCACCAGCGGCACCCAGGACGAAATGTTCAAGGGAACGCTTTATGGAGGACTTCCCTATATTGGTCGCGGTGGCTGCGGCAATGTCTACCGCCTGATGGACTATATCGACGAAGAAACCGGCGTTCTGGATATGGAGAAAATCGCCCTGCGTCCCAACCTGTTCGGTGGCCACTGCTCCAGCAGTACTTATTGGGCCTGGAGCCGTGTCATCAGCTCCGTGGCTCACGCCTACACCGCCAATATCACGCACAGTAACGGCTACCTGCGGATTGGACCGTACACCTATATTGATGGCATAAGCTTCTCCGCAAACTATACTTCCGATCAGATCGTCCAGCAAAACGGTCTGGACGTTATGTGCAAGTCTTACGCTGAACTGCACCTGGCAGACGGCCTTGTGAATTACCACGAAGGCGGCGGTCACGTGATTATGGCATCCTCTGAGCCTACCATTGCTTATAAAGCCGACGGCTCCATCGACCCGGTAAACAGCTATATCACCATTTTGGAGCAGGCGCAAGGCTGGAAGGAATACACCAACGCTGCCGGCGATGTCTGTCAGGTCAAAGAAAGCGTAGACAAGAAACGGACTTTCCTGGAGCTGTACAACGGCGCCTATATGCCCTTCACCTTTGCGGAATTTTTGGGCACCAAGCCTGTGGAAAAGACCGAGTGCTCCGTGAACCTTTCCGGTGAGGAAGTTTCCTCCTTGAAGTTGTTTAACGCCATTGTAAAGTCAAACTTCGGCATTTCCGATATTTACATTTCCCTGTTCAGCAACAGCGGCAGAGAGGTCTATCGGCTGATTACCCGCGCCACCGAGGCCGGTGTAAAAGAACTGCAGGTTGTCCAGCTTGCCGACAACACCTTTACATGGGGTGACCTGAATGCGCTCAAGGGTACCTATACTGTTAAGTTATCCGCCCAGCTGAGCACCGGCGAGCGTCCCGAGCTGTACACCGGCAAAATCACCCTAGGCTAATCCTGTAACGTCATAAGATAAAGGTAGACACACGGCAAAACACCGTGTTGTCTACCTTTTCTTTATGGGAAAACAAGAGAAATTGCCGCCCTTTCGGGCGGCAACGAAATTACCCTTCGGGTAGCAAAATTAAATTCGGCAATACACTGGGCGCAGCCCAATTTCGCTCCGTCAGGAATTTAGCTGGCAACGCCAATTTCGCTCGGCGAAGCCGAATTTAGCTGACAGCTGTGCTGTCTTAGCAGCAGCCGCAGTTGTTGGTCTCGCAGCCACAGCCGCAGTTGTTACCGCCGAGCATGCCATTGCCACAGCCGCAGCAGCTGATCAACAGAATCAGAATGATAATCCACCAGCAGTTATTGTTACCCAT
The DNA here is from genome assembly GCA_017516925.1 of Oscillospiraceae bacterium. Lineage (GTDB taxonomy): Bacteria > Bacillota > Clostridia > Oscillospirales > Oscillospiraceae > Faecousia. The sequence goes on from JAFXAQ010000051.1 coordinate 3,384, forward strand.
AAAAGTTACCTCCGAAAATTTTTTCAGCAGAGAACCTGCTCATTCCAAGATATTCCGCGGCATAAAAAATGTGCAAATTGACACTGCGGAAAAAACACATTATAATATAAATGAGGTGAAATTATGGAACTTTTGGAAGACAAGCAGAAGCTGTCTGCCCTGTGGCAGACCCAAAATCCATCGCAAAAAGTCTTTGATTATCTAGGCCTGAAGCTGGCGTTTTTATCCTGCAAGGTATTCTCCCCCCTGAAGGGCTGCGTCTGCGCATTTTTTGACTGCGGCACGGAAAACACCGTCGCCTTCCCCGGCGTGATTTCCCAGCGGGACAGCGATTACTTAGCGGTGCTGTTGTCCCTTGCCCGGAGAAGCAAGGGCAAGCTGTTTCCCAACAATCTGCTATTTGTGTTCTACCGGCCCGAAACCGGAAAAGAGGTTTGCCAGACCGGCATTTTCCGCCAGTACCGGGTAAACCGGGTGCTGACCCTGCGGCAGTGGGACAAGACCGAACCCGGCATCCTTGCCGCCCGGAAAAACGAAATGCTCGCCCGGTCCTGTGATATCCGGGTCACCGCAGAGGGCGCTGCCGCCCTGGATGCCGCCGTTGCCTTTTATAACCGGGCAACCGCATTGGCGCAGACCTTGCCGGAGGAGGTTTTCCGGCTGCTGAAATTCTCCAGGCTTGCCGGCAACGAGGAAACCGCCCGGATGGAGGGCATTTTGCGGGTTTTTCAGGACGATATTTATAACGACATCCGCGCCGGACTCACCGCCATTGCCCGGGAGCTGCAGGAACAAACCTCCTGCACCCTGACCCTTTCCATGTCCGACGGCTATCCCCCGGTGCTCAATTCCCCGGAAATGTTCGACCAGGTGCAAAAAATCCTCCCCCTCCAAAAGCTGAAAGCCCCGGAAATGGACACCGACGAATTTTCCGTGTTCCTGCGCTACGCCCCGGGACTGCTGCTGTTCATCGGCGCCGGTGACGAAACACCCCAAAAAGCCCTGGAATTTCTACAAACCATTACGGAGAAGCTTTTTTAACAGAAAGCGTCGATATAAATCCCTTGCGGGATTTTCGATATGTTGCTAACGCAACTCGATATGCTGACGCTCGATATGTTTGCTACGCAAACGAGGGATTTATATCATATCGCAACCGACCGCAAGGTCGGTTATATCGAATTTGCCGTAAGGCAAATATATCGATTTTGCGAAGCAAAAATATCGACAAAAAGGACCTTCCGAAGGGAGACACTTCGTAAGGAAGTTGTCTCCCTTCGGCTTTTGTAGTCAGCCAGAATGATTGAATTGTAAGGATAATTCAATTCATAACGGAGGATTACACAATGGCAAACTTTATTGAAGAATTTTTTTACGGAAATCTTGATCCACAGGCACGTAGCACAAAGCAAAACAAGACTGTTCAAAAGCAGATGGAAATTCTGATGAACAACGAGGAAAAGCTGACGGCTGCATTGGATGATGAAAACAAAAAGTTATTTCTTAATTTTGCGAACGCTTGGAGTGTTGTAAACGGCGAATCAACATTAGACAGTTTCATAATGGGTTTTCGGTTGGGTGCGAAATTTACATACGACACCTTTATCGGAACGGATGCTCCGTTCGAGGATCTCTTGAAGGAGTGATGATAATGAAAAAGTATTACATAGTATTTGACGAATACGAAAGAGGCATTATCATCAACGCTCTTAATGACAAACGGAACGCTCTCATTAAAGAGGGGCGATATACCGATGCAGTTGACGAAGTCCTGCTAAAAGTCATTAACGCAAAACAAAAGAGATTTAAGATTAGATATACGGAGGGTTAAAATTATGAAAAAGACTATATTTGAGCAAATGGGCGGTACATATACAAAGGTTGGAGA
>JAFXAQ010000052.1 GCA_017516925.1 Oscillospiraceae bacterium
CAACAGTCCGGGGGACTGTTGCTTGCCGCCATCCAGCTGGCGGCAACACCTTAATTTTCGCCTCTGGCGAAAATGGAACGAATCCCTCATCCTCTGCCAAAATCGACAAATCTCGACAGAGGTTTGTCGATTTTACTTTTTACCTCTTCACTCTTCACTTTTCACTATTCTCTTGAAAGTCGATTTTGGCAAGTAATAAGTAATAGTGAATAGTGAAGCAGTATTTTGCTGTTAAACCCCGGCATTCTTTACTTGAAGAATGCCGGGGTTCATACGTTTTATTACAGCAGTGTTGCAGGGTCGGTATACTCCAGATTTTGCGCTGCGGCAACAGCCTGGCAGGTCAGCTTTCCTTTGTAGGTGTTCAGACCCTTCAATAGCGCCGGGTCTGCCTTGCAGGCGGCCTCTGCGCCCATATTGGCAAGCTTCAAAGCGTAGGGCAGGGTTGCGCCGGTCAATGCCAGGGTGGAGGTTCTGGGAACGGCACCGGGCATATTGGCAACGGAATAATGCAGCACACCGTGCTTAATGTAGAACGGGTTTTCGTGGGTGGTAATCCGGTCAATGGTTTCAATGGAACCACCCTGGTCAATGGCAACGTCCACAATTGCGCTGCCGGGACGCATTGCCTGAACCATTTCCTCGGTCACCAGCTTGGGCGTTCTTGCGCCGGGAATCAGCACACAGCCAATTACCAAGTCTGCCTTTTTCACGGCGTTGGCAATGTTGTAGGAGTTGGAAAGCAGCGTCTGCACCCGACCGCCGAAAATATCGTCCAGATAAGCCAGACGCTTGATATTCAAATCGAGAATGGTGACGTTGGCGCCAAAGCCGGAGGCGGCCTTTGCCGCATTCAGACCCACATTACCGCCGCCGATAATTACCACATTTGCCTTTTCCACACCGGAAACACCGCCCAGCAGAATGCCGCGACCGCCGCAGTTGGATTCCAGAAGATGGGCACCAATCTGCACAGACAGACGACCGGCCACCTCACTCATCGGCGCCAGCAGAGGCAGAGAACCGTCTGCCAGCTGCACGGTCTCATAGGCGATGGCAGTTACCTTTTTCCGCAGCAGCGCCTGAGTCTGTCCCGGGTCGGGTGCCAGATGCAAATAAGTAAACAGGGTTTGACCCTCTCGAAGCAGGTCATACTCCGGCACAAGGGGCTCCTTGACCTTAACAATCATATCGGCAATGGCATATACCTCAGCCGGTGTGGCGAGAATTTGGGCGCCAACGGCAAGGTACTCCTGATCCGTAAAGCCGCTGCATTCACCGGCGTTTTTTTCCATATATACCTGATGACCAGCACGCACCAATGCATCTGCGCTGGCGGGGGTCAAACCCACACGACCCTCCTGAGGCTTAATTTCTTTCGGGCAACCAATACGCATAAATTCTCACTCCGTTGTATAAAAGATACTTGCATTTTATCACACCATACTTTATGTTGCAAGTTTTTTTTACAAGCAGATACAAAAAGTATTTGCAAACACAGCATGCTGTGATATACTTGAATAAGAACTGCAAACTACGGGAGATGAGATGATGCGTAAAAGACTGTCTTTGTTCGTAGCCGTACTGATGGCGCTGAGCCTGCTGCTTTCCGCTTGCGGCAATGCGGCAGCTACCAATGAAAGCGCAGAAACAACGGAGGGATTACCGATGAATATTATGCAAAAGAGCGATCCTGCGCAGGACGATACCATCAATGTGCTGATGATTGGCAACAGCTTCTGTTACTACTATGTTGAAGAACTGTATGGTATGGCGAAGGCTGCCGGCATCAAAATGCGGGTGTGCAACGTGTATTATTCCGGCTGCAAGGTGGAGCAGCATTGGACCTGGTGGAAGAACGGCGAAAGCAACTATTCCTATTTTACTACCGATGAAAACGGTCGCAAAGAGGTGAAAAACACCAATCTGGAGTACTGCCTGTCCCAGCAGAATTGGGACGTGATTAGTCTGCAGGATGCTTCTACCGTCTTGCTGAAGAACAATATTACGCCTCAGGAACAGCTGACAAAGATGACTACCTGTCTGGATGACCTTTGGGGCTATATTAAGAGGCAGTTCCCTATGTCCCGGCATCTGTGGCAAGCCTGCTGGAGCTACCAGATTGGCTATGACCGTGGCGGCTATGCGATGAAGGATCCCCAGACGCAGGCAAAAATGTGCGAGCTGGGTCAGGAATACGGCGATTTGGTTTGCAAAGCCTATAATCTGGAAAAGGTCAATACCGGCGATGCTTGGCAGCTTGTCCGCCAGGACGGCTACGATAACTTGTGCGCCAGAACCAGCGTCAATAACGGCGGGGGCGACTACTATCACGACGGTGACATTGGCGGCGGTCAGTACTTAAACGCCTGCGTCTGGTTTGAGGTGATCACCGGGCAAAGCTGCGTAGGAAACACCTACCGCCCGGACTATGCCTTGGATACAGACATTACCTATGAAAAGCTGCAGGAAGCAGCCCATCAGGCTGTGCAAAACCGGAAAGTAAATTAAAAAATTCCCCAATCGCCAAATAATGTTTGGCGGTTGGGGAATTTTTGTGATATGATGAAGAAAAAATGTAAGGTAGGCGTATATGTTACACTTTGGCTTTTTAAGTACATCCTCTATTGCACCCCGCTTTTTGGCAGCCTTGCGGGAAACCGGGGTAGGAGAGGCGGTGGCGGTATCCTCCCGGAGCTTGGAGAAAGCCCGGGAAAAAGCCACGCAATGGAATATTTCCAGAGCCTACGGCAACCACCTGGCGCTTTTGGAAGACAAGGACGTGAACATCGTCTATATTTCCAATGTCAATACAGAGCACTATCCCTGGGCGAAGCAGGCGCTTCTCCGGGGAAAGCACGTGGTATGTGAAAAGCCCTGCACAACCACCGCAGCCCACACAGAAGAACTGTATACTCTGGCAAAGGAAAAGGGCTTGTTTTTTATGGAAGCGGAGAAAATGCTGTTTCTGCCCGCACTGCTGGAAGTGAAAAAGCGCTTGCCGGAGTTGGGGCAAATTCATATGGCGGAGCTGAGCCACAGCTTTCCCGGCACTTATAACGGCTGGATGTATGACCTCTCTCTGGGCGGCGGACCGCTGCTGTCCAGCGGCATTTATGCGATGCACCTGATACTTTGGCTGTTTGGGGAAATTGCGGAAATCCGGGGCACCCGGAGCACACTGGAAAACGGTGCTGAATGGCAGTACATTTTAACCGGAAAAACAGCCTCCGGTGTGCTGTTTTCTGCCAAAAACTCCACCCGCGCCATTTTGGATAATACAGCAAGGCTGTACGGCACCAACGGCTATGTGGAAATTCCGGAATACTGGAAGGCAAGAAAGGCTACCTTTTACATTGCCGGGAAGGACCCGGAAACAGTGGAGTTTCCCTGTGCCCACGAGCTGGTGTATGAACTAACCCACATTGCCCAATGCTTTGAAAAGGGGCTTCTTACCAGCCCGGTGATTACCCGGGAGCTGTCTGTGCAGGGTATAGAAGCGCTGGAGCAGGTAAAAGAGAACTGGTAAGGAGACAGGATGGGTAGAAGAAATTTGATTGGACTGCGGACCATAAAAACCGCAGTGGCGGTAATTCTTTCTATGGTGTTGGCAAGCTTATTCGGCGCCTCAGATTCCCGGCTTATCTTTGCAATGCTGGGCGCAATGAATGCTGTACAGCCTACATTTAAAGAGTCTGTTCAAGCCAGCCTGACGCAGCTTGTGGGTGTGGTTTTTGGCGTGGCGGTGACCTTGCTGCTGCTTCTTTTTCCTGTGCACCGGCTGGTGGTTACGGGAATGGGGATTATCCTGGTAATTACGCTGTATAATGCGCTGCACATTACCTTCTCCCCAGGGCTGCCTTGTTTGCTGGTGGTGATTTTGTGCACCACAGAGGGCATTGCCCCTATTGGCTATGGCCTGGACAGAATTTGGGATACGGCCCTGGGCATTGCTGTGGGTATGGCAATCAATATGCTGGTGTTTCCCTATGACAACAGCCGTCGAATTCGTGCCACGGCGGAAAGCCTTGATAGGGAAGTGCTGGCATTTTTAGAGGACTTGTTTGACGGAGATGACGTTATACCCAATTCTAAGAATATGACAAAGAAAATCGATGAACTGGAAAAACAACTGGAGATTTTTGAAAAGCAAAAGCTGTTTTTGCGTTTGCGAACCCAGAGCAGGGAACTGAAACAGTTTCACCTTTACGAAAGCAAGGCAAGAGCGTTGCTGGCCCAGATGGAAGTGTTGTCCTATATGGAAAAGCCGGGTTGCCTTGACGCTGAAAATCGCAGGCTGCTGGCAATATCCGGTGCGACGATCAAAGATGCGCGGATATGCGAAAATCTTACGGAGTTTGACGTAGTAACCAATTACCATGTTGCCCAAATTCTTACAATACGCGAACAATTATTGGAGATATTGAAATGAATATGACCTTGACCGGAAAAAAGGCGCTACAATGGACTTGTGTCGTGTTATTCATACTGTTGTGCAATCGCCGGAATCCGGTGCCTGATGATTTTGAGCACAACCTAGTTTCTATTGGTAATTATAAGATTGACGCTACTTGCCGTGATGCATTGCAGAAAATGCTGGATGACGGAAATGCGGCAGGGCATAAAATGAAAATTCTTGTATCCTACCGCAGTAAGGCTACGCAGGAAAGTCTGCGGGCATCTCGGGAAAGACAGTATATTGCTCAGGGGATGTCTAAGACACAGGCGGTTAGAAAGGTAGAAGCGTCTGTTGCTGTTCCGGGCACCAGCGAGCATCAGACGGGTCTTGCGGTAGATATTACCGGAATTTTGGTACAAGAAAGAGCGCCCCAAAAGTTAGATGCTTTTGGGGCGCATTATTTATTCCGGATTAGAAAACTACCAAATTATTGTGCTGATCTGCAAATTTAGACGGTGTAATACCGGTTTTTTGCTTAAAAATTCTGGAAAAATGATAAACACTGGAAAAGCCGCATTCTTCTGAAACAGCGGCCACGGAAAAGGCGGTATCAGTTAACAGCTGCTTCGCACGTTCCAACCTGGCTTGCAAAATATATTGCTTTGGAGATGTACTTAAGTATGTTGTAAAAAGCTTTCGCAAATACACTTCGCTGATGTTTAAGCCGCTTGCAATGGTCAGATTGTTCAGGGCAGGGTCTGATAAATTTTGCTCAATATATGCTTGCGCAGATTGTATCAGGCTGTGAGTTGGTACGGTGTTTGCGTAGACCTCATCCAAAAGCTTATAAAACAGGCTGAAGGTCTGAAAGCTGTTACCCTCTTTGAAGAATTGTTTTTTGACATCCTCGAAGTACTTCATGCAGGCATAGGCATTGCGCAACGGAATTTCTGTAATTTCCGTGCAGATCGTGCCAATACAATCGAAGTTTATCAAAGGGAAAAAACCACTTTTATCCCGGGAGAGCGTGTAGGTTGCTCCCTTGGGCAAGACAATGGCGGTATCTTTGGAAGATACGATCGTTTTGCCCTTTTCTTTGTAGGTAATTTGTCCGCTGATACATAGGGCTAAGCCATACTGCTTGCGATCGACCATTTCGTGGGTTTCGCCTTTTACCGAGTTGACGACTTGCGCTGCGGCAATTTCTGTAATGATAATGTTGTTTTCTGTTTTCATATCTCTCACCAAAATGATTATAGCAGAAAAGACAAATAAATCAAATAAAATAAATTAAATAGTATCAAAAAAGATAAATAAATATTGTTTTTGCTATTGAAGCGAAGACAGAAATGGCGATATAATGACACCATAGGAGGTTGATACTATGGATTTTACTGGAAAAATTGCAATTTCAACAGGTGCAGCATCCGGAATGGGACTTTTGTTTGCGCAAAACTGGGCTGAGCTTGGCGGCAACGTTCTGATGTGCGATGTCAATGAAGCTGTATTGGCAGAAAAAGTAGCAGAGATCAACAGCAAAGGAAAGGGTAAGGCTTTGGCTTGCCTTTGTGATGTTCGGGATTATGAGCAGATCTGCGCTGCCAGAGATATGGCGGTGGAGGCTTTCGGCAAGATCGATTTGCTGGTGAACTTTGCTGGCGGTTCTGCTTGCCGCATCCAGAAGGTAGATTTCAAAAAGCATCCCGAGTTTCCGGATATTCCCATTGATGTTTACAATTGGGGTCTCGATGTGAACCTGAAAGGACCGTTTTTCTTTGCCCACGCAGTGATGAAGCAGATGCGGGAGCAAAAGGATGGTCTGATCGTCAACATTGGCTCTATTGCCGGCGCAGAGGGTTCTACCGGTGCACTGGAATATGCTGTGGCAAAGGCAGGTGTGATGTACGGCCTGACAAAATCCCTTGCCTTGTATGGCGCAAAATACGGCATCCGCTGTGTTTGCGTATCTCCCGGACCTGTGCTGACTCGTTCAGAAATGTCCCGGATGAATACTCTCCTGGGCAGAGCCGCAGATCCCCAGGAAATCATTGATCTGGTCTTGTACCTGGCATCGGACAAGGCGAAGTTTATCACCGGTGAGAATATTATGATCGACGGTGGCAGAACGATTATGCTGGGAGGTAAATGATGAAGCCTACATTTTTGAAGCATGAAAAGCCGTTGCTGACGGCAATGCTGCAATCCTCCAGTCTGGAAACTCTCAGCCGGAGAATCAAACTCGCCCTGGAGCAGGGCGCGGAAGCCTTCGGTTTACAGACCGAGTCACTCCTTTTGGAAGACCAAACACCGGAAGTTTATCGCCAGCTGTTCGACCAGATGGATGGTAAGCCTATTTACGTCACCCATTACAGAATGGGCGGTGTCCGGAAAAAGACCGATGACCAGATCGCGCGGGAGCTGGTGCTGCTGGCAAAAACGGGTGCAACGCTGTGTGATGTGATGGGCGATTTGTTCTGCCCCCATCCGGAAGAAATGACCGATGATCCTGTTGCGATCGAGAAGCAGATGGCGCTGATCAAGGAATTACACGAGGCAGGCGCTGAGGTGCTCATGTCTGCCCATATTCGCAAATTCCTTCCGGCAGAACGTGTGCTGGAGATGGCGCTGGAGCAGCAGCGCAGAGGCGCAGATATCGTGAAGATCGTGGTTGCCGCAGAGAATATGGCGCAGCAAATGGAAAATTTGCGCATTGCGACACTGCTGAAGGAAACTCTGCAGGTTCCTTACTTGTTCCTTTGCGTCGGCGAGTGCGGAATTTTGCGCAGAATCGGCGGTGTTTTGGGCTGTTGTATGTACCTGTGTGTTAGTGAACGGGACAAGGAGTCCCCGGGTGTGCAGCCCTTGCTGCGCCAGCTAAAACCCATTCGGGATAATATGGAGTGGTAATATGAAAGCGATTTTAGTTAATGCAGATCAAAGCCTTCGCTGGGACAATGTGCCGGATCCGGTGTGTGCGCCGGATGGGTGCATTGTGAAAATTGAAGCGGCAGGTATCAACCGTGCAGACTTGCTGCAGAGGGCAGGGGATTATCCACCACCTCCCGGCTGCCCGGATTGGATGGGCTTGGAAATTGCCGGAACGATCACCGAGATCGGTCCGGAGGCGGCAGAAAAATCCAGCTGGAAAGTGGGCGACCGGGTTTGCGCACTGTTAGGCGGCGGCGGTTATGCCGAATATGTGGCGGTGCGGTACGATATGCTGATGCCCATTCCTGCTGGAAGCAGTATGATCGAAGCAGCCGCTATGCCGGAGGCCTTTGCAACTGCTTACTTAAACTTATTCATTGAGGGCAAAGCGCAGCCTGGAGATACCTTGCTGATCACCGGTGGTAACAGCGGCCTTGCCAGCGTGACTATCCGAATGGCAAAGGCCTTTGGTCTGCGTGTCATTACTACCGTTCGTGGTGCGGAAAAAGTGGCTGCGATCGCAGACTTGGGCGCAGATGTTGTTGTGGATACAACGAAAGAAGCGCTGGATCAGGTCCTGCAGCAACAGCTTCAGGAGGGTCATCCTGTGGACGTGGCGATCGATTGCCTGGGCGGTGAAATAATGGGTAAGTGTATTCACTATTTGAAGCACGGCGCCCGATGGATCATGATTGCTGCGTTGGCAGGTCAGAAAACCGAGATTGATTTAAAAAATATCTACGTCAGAAATGTCCGTATTATCGGCTCGACCCTTCGTTCCAGAGCCCCGGAGGTCAAAGCACAGATCCTGGCTGATCTTGTAAAAAATGTTTGGCCGAAGGTTGCCAGTGGGGCGATCAAGCCTACGATCTACAAGGCTCTGCCCATTGAAGAAGCAGAAGCTGCGCAAGATCTTCTTTATAAAAGCCAAAGTGTCGGAAAAGTTGTTTTGACCGTAAAGTAATAAAAAATGCTCCACTTTTCAGTGGAGCATTTTCAGTTTCATTATTCTTCGAAATCCTTTTCGTCTACCTCGGAAACTTCCTCTTCTGCGATTTCGTCAATCTGTTCGCCACAATCGCAGCAGCAATCACAGCAACAGCAGCCGAGCTTATCCAGCAGCTTCTTTGCCCAGGCAGTCAGCTTGTCACCGTAGGTAGCAATCACGTAAACCACACCGGCAATGGCAGCCAAAGCCACCAAAATCTTCATAACTGTCTTAAATGCCTTCATTTCAAAATACCTCCTGCATATAGAATTTCTGTATTTAGTATAACCAATCCCTATGAAAATTGCAATAGAAATTTATAGATAGCCGTACATTCCCCGGACGCTGACCTCTCCGGACTGAACAGTTTCCTTTGTTCCGTCGGGGTATTGCACAAGCAGGCCGCCCTGTGCATCCAAATCTACGGCTTTTCCGTGGGCAATACTGTCGCCTTTTACAATGGAGATGTCCTGCCCCAAGGTAATACAGTCCTTGCGATAGGCAGTCATAAAGTCAGAGGAGAAAAGGCAGCGGTTCATTTCATACAAATGGGAGATCAAGCAGCCTGTCAGCATTGGCAGAGAAGTCGGTTTGCCGGTAAAGGCATCCAGAGATACGGCAATATCCTGAATTTCTTCCGGAAAATCCTCAAGTTTTTGACTGCAGTTGATGCCAATGCCCACAATTGCATAGGCAACAAGCCCGTCTTCTACACAAAGCTCTGTTAAAATGCCACCCAGCTTTTTCTTCCCCAGTATCAGGTCGTTAATCCATTTCAGCCCGGGACGAACACCGGCAATTTCTTCAACAGCGTCACAAACGGCAACGCCTACGGCACAGGTTAAATGCATCAGCTTTTCCGCAGGACAATTGGGGCGCAAAATCAATGATAAATAAAGTCCTTTTCCCTTAGGAGAGGCAAAACTGCGTCCCATCCGACCCCGACCGCCGGTCTGGCTGCCGGCAATCAATACAGTGCCCTGAGGAGCGCCCTGCTTCGCGAGGTCTTTTGCCATGGCGTTGGTGGAGGCAACCTCATCAAACCAATGCAGAGTGTCCCTCCAGGGACACTCTGTCGGCAAAAACTTTACAATTTGTTCTTTCATAATCAGTCGATATCCGGCAGGATTTCTTCCGGGGGAATATCCAGAATTTCCGGATGACGCAATATGGTACGGTAATGCTTGAAGAAGGCGGCATAGTAGTAGCCGTCCACAATACGCTCATCCAGAGTGAATTTGACATCGATATACTTTTTCTGCACAACGGAGCCGTCCTCCTGAACCTCCAGGGCACGGCGCTTGCAGCCAAAGGCACCGAACACAGGCAGGTTGCCGAAGTCATACAGGTGGTGGTAAATGGGGGGAATACCCAAAGAGCCCATAGAGGTGAAGAACAGGCTACCGTGGAAGGGGCTGAGCTCCGTTAAGAAGGCAGGCAGCAAACCAAAGTAGTCCAAAAGCTTCAAAAGCCAAACCACAAATTTCAGAACCACACCGGGAATGAGGTTGAAATAGGAAATCAAGTTGTCGATACCGCTGTCCAGCTCCTGCGTCTTTTTCACCTCATCGATGGCGGCATTGAGCTTTTCGTAAACATCGATTGCGGTGTCCTTGCGGCTCAGATGTACCTTAATGGAGGTGTCAGGGGATTCGATAGTCATTTCCTTTTTGACCACCATACAGTACTGAATGTCCTCACCCCGGGAAAAAACCTTCTGTCCGGAAATGAAACGGTTCAGCTGAGGATATTTGCAAAGACCCCGCACATAAGCAGCCAGCAGCACGTGGTTCAGACCAAAATCGGTATAGCCCTCTCTGCGCTTTTGCCGGATGTAGCGTTCAATGTGGGTAATTTCAAAGGATTCCTCAAAGAGGTTGGTACAGGTGTTCCGTTCCACCTGGAAGTAGGCGGTGATCTGCGCCATAGGTGCCAGAGAGCGAATTTTTCGTCCATCCGGTCTGTCACCCCAGGTGGGATGATATTCACCCAGCGGATGAATGCCGGTTGCCATCACAGCAAACAGCAGCCCTGCAACCATCAGTATATCCGGAAGCAGAAGCGTATAATCCCGGGAGAGCAAAATTTCCCGTTCCAGATACAGCTGCCCAGCCAGAGGAATTGCCAGCAGGAAGACAAGCAGCCAGCTGTGGGGTACCTTGCCGCAGGAAATCTGGGTATACATCACGCAGATAAACAGCAGTGCGATGGCAAAAAGGGCGGTAATCATCGTGTCAAAGCGACCGAATTGATAGCTCCGGAACACGTAGAAATAGTATACCCCAATCAGCCAAACAGGAATAGCGGTCTTGTAAAACTGCTCCTTACCGGCGAGCAGAACGATGAGCGTGAATAGTAAGGTCGCTGCAATTGGCAGAACGATTTGGCTCCACACCGGAACTGCGCTATCGGCTCCTTTCATACCGATAAACACAATGCGGGCCACTACCGAGCAAACCATACAAACAGCCATCAACCAGGTCAGCGGATTTTTCCGGCTGACAAAGTAATGTACTCTGTTTTTCATAACAAATTCATTATAGCAGATAAAATGTCGTTTGACAACGAAAAAATGAATAAAATGTAAACGCAAGCCCAAGTCAGACAGATAATTTTTGACAAATTTGTTGCAAAACAGCAGGGCATCTGCTAGAATAATCCCGAATCTAAGATAGGAGGCGGACCTATGCTGTTAAATGGAAAATGGAATTGTAAAATCACCGGAAAGTACACCTATGAAATCCCCGGAACCGTTCCTGGCTGTGTTCATACAGACCTGATTAGTGCCGGTCTGATTCAGGATATTTACTACCGGAATAATGCGGAAGCAACCCAGTGGATTGAAGATGCAGATGTGAGCTATGAGCGCACCTTTACCGTGGAGAAACTGCAGGAAAATGCCTGGCTTGTTTTTGAGGGACTGGACGTTTATTGCGATATTTACCTCAACGGCTGTAAAATCGGCGCAGCGGATAATATGTTCCATCCTTGGGAATACCCGGTGGACGGCATTTTACAGCTAGGCGAAAACAAGCTGACGGTAGCCTTCCGTTCTCCTGTTCGGGAGGTTGCGGACAAGCCGGAAGGAATTGCGACTTTTACGGCAGAACGTATTTACACCCGGCGCATCCAGTGTACCTACGGCTGGGACTGGGTATACAGATTTGTGACCATGGGCATTTATAAGGACGTGCGCCTGGAGTACCGCACCCCTGACTTTTTGACAAATGTCTATGTGTACACCGATAACATAAACCCCTATTCCGCCCAAGTGGGTGTGGAGCTCAGCTTTGAGAACATCACGCTGGAGGGTTGGACGGAATTCGCAATTTTTAATCCCCAGGGTCAGGAAATCTATCGGAAAAAGCGCCGTGTTCTGGCAGAAACTGTGAAGGAGCTGGTGGATATTCCAGCGCCGCAGCTTTGGTACCCAAACGGCTATGGCGAGCAGCCCCTGTACACCCTGCGTGTGACCTGCGGCAGCAGAGAGAAGACAGTAACCTTCGGCATCCGTACCGTTCAAATCCTGGAAATCGAGGATGCTCCGGACAGTCCGGAGGCGAAGCTGGCGAAAAAGCTGAAGGAACACCCTTATATGCAGCGGTGGGATAAAAATGAAGGCTCTTCCTGCTTTACTCTGCTGGTCAACAATATAAAAATCTTCTGCAAGGGCGGCAACTGGGTTCCCTCTGAGCCCTTCCCCTCGGCAGAAACGCCCCAAAAGCAGCAACGGCTGGTAAAGCTTGCCCGGATGGCGGGCTGCAATATGCTCCGTGTCTGGGGCGGCGGCATTATGGAGCAGGAGGCATTTTACGCAGCCTGCGATAAAGAAGGCATTTTGGTAACTCAGGACTTCTTTATGGCCTGTGGTAAGTACCCGGAGGAGGATGACGGTTTTATTGCCCAGCTTCGCCGGGAGGCAAAGCACACTGCATTGAGTATCCGGAACCATCCCTGCCTTGTGTGGTGGACCGGTGATAATGAAAATGCCGTAGACGGTGATGAAAATCAGCCGGACTACCGGGGACGCCGGGCAGCTCTGGAGGGTCTTGCGCCGGTTTTGGCGCAGTATGACCCCAAGCGGCGCTTCCTGCCCTCCAGCCCCTACGGCGGTGTATCCTATGCCTCAGGTGTACGCGGCACCTCACATCATACCAATTTCTTGACCTTCCTGTTTGCATTCATTCGAGAAGGGGATTTAACCCAGTACCGGGAATACTTTGATACGTTTTTAAGCCGCTTTAATGCAGAGCAGCCGGTGATGGGAATGCCCTATGTATCCAGCCTGAAAAAATTCCTCACAGACGAAGATATCTTTGGGGATGACGAAACTGTCTGTGAGTTCCACAGCAGGGGCAACCCCAGAATTAAAAACCCCACCCTTTATGGATATATGCGGAGACTGGGCGAGGGTATTTTCGGTACATATACCGACGGTGCGGACCGGGTTAAGAAAATGCAGTATCTGCAGTGCGAATGGGTGCGGCAGAGTCTGGAGCTGTTCCGCAGAAATCAGTGGTATGCCTCCGGTATCATCTACTGGATGTATAACGACTGCTGGCCTGCTTCCAACAGCTGGTCCATCGTGGACTATTACGCAATGCCCAAGCCTGCGTATTACAGCTTTAAGCGCTGCGCGGCCCCGGTCATCGGTTCTATCACCCGGGAAAATGGCAAATTCAGCCTGTATGTTTCCAACAATGGTCTCAATAGCGCAACCGGAACCTGCAGAGTTTACCGCTATAACATTCTGACCGGTGAGGAAAAAACCATTGCAGAAGCAACGGTAAACAGCCCTGCCAATGAAACGGTGGTAGTTACCGGGTGGGATGCAGTGGAGGCAACCCCGGAGGAGATGCTCTTGTGCGACATCACCACGGATTGTGGCGCAGATCGCTGCTTCTATTTGCTGTATAACTGGGATAAAATGCCTTGGCAGCCGGAAAAATATGCGGCAGAAAAAGATGGAACCTCCATTACGGTCACCGCAGAAACCACAATTCCTTTTGTCCTTCTGGATGCAGAAGACCTGCTGTCGGATAACAGCTTCTTCCTGAAAATCGGGGAAAGCCGTACGGTCACAGTAGAAAAGGAGTAACATATGAAGATTACCTTATGGGAAAAGGAAATTCCAAATTATAATCCGGAGCTGGAAACACCCAATTCTATGACCTTTTACTCGGTAGCAACCGGACATCCGCAGCCAGCTGTGGTGATCTTCCCCGGTGGTGGCTATACAAACCGCTGTGATACCTACGAGGGCGAAGAAGTGGCCAGATACTACAACAGCAAGGGCTTACACGCTTTTGTTGTGGACTACCGTGTGCTTCCTAATATGTTCCCCTGCGCATTGCAGGATGCCCAGCGGGCGATAAAGGTAATCAAAAGCCGAGCCAAGGAATTTACCGTAGACCCTAATCGAATTTTCGTATTGGGATTCTCTGCGGGTGGCCATTTGGCTGGTTGCGTGGCGACTATGGAGGACTATGCCAAGATCGGTGATGAATTGGACGACATTTCTCCCAAACCTACCGGCACGATCTTGTGCTATCCGGTCATCAGCGCAGAGGTGCTTTATGGAAGTAATGCCCATATCTACGTGGAGCGTATCTGCCCTGAGGGTATGGACCCCAAAAGCATTTCTTTGGAAAAATGCGTTACCGAGGAAACCACACCTTGTTTTGTATGGCACACCGTGCAGGACAAGGTCGTAGGCTTGAGCAACAGCCTGCACTTCTGTGAAGCCCTTAAGGAGAAGGAAATTCCCTTTGAATACCACGTGTATCCCTACGGACACCACGGTCTGGGCTTAGCCAAAACCAAACCGGACGTATCCCAGTGGCCGGACAATACAGTCCGCTGGATGCTTAGTTTCTAAATAATACAAAAAAGACGGTATCAAACGATACCGTCTTTTTTTG
This sequence comes from Oscillospiraceae bacterium, assembly GCA_017516925.1. Classification (GTDB taxonomy): domain Bacteria; phylum Bacillota; class Clostridia; order Oscillospirales; family Oscillospiraceae; genus Faecousia. The sequence continues at coordinate 14,237 of JAFXAQ010000052.1, forward strand.
TGATTAGTTCAGCAGCTCCTGACCGCCGGTGACAGGCACAGCCTGACCGGTTTCGTAGGACTGCTCGGAAATGTAGAAGATGGCACGAGCCACGTCCACAGGCAGGCAGCCTCTGTTCAGAAGCACCTTGGACTCGTAGAACCGGCGTACATCCTCCACGGTCTTGGCACCGGGCACCTTGCCGGCATTGAGGTATTGCACAAACAGACCTCTCTCCGGGTCGGACCACAGAGGTCCGTCCAGATAGTTGCCGGGGCAAATGGCGTTGACCTTGATGTTAAAGGGCGCCAGCTCCATTGCAAAGGACTGGGTCAGACCAATACCACCAAACTTGGAGCCTGCATAAGCAAAGTTCTTGTTGGAGCCCAGCAGTCCGGACTTGGAGTTGACCTGAATGATGTCCATCATATACTTGGGCGCATACTTGTGCTGCAGCTTCATCACAGCGGATGCGTACTTGGCGCAAAGGAAGTAACCGGTGTAGTTGACAGCGGTGACCAGCTCAAACACAGGCTTGGTCATATCCTCCAGACTTCCTGCTTTAGCAATACCGGCATTGGCAACAAATACATCCACGCCGCCGAAATGCAAGACAATCTGATCCATCATCGCCTTGACGGAAGCTTCGTCAGATACGTTGGCGCCCACAGCCAGACCGTTGTCGCCGTATTCTGCGGCGGCAGCTTTCGCACCGTCCAGGTTCATATCCACAATGGCCAGGTATGCGCCTTCCTTGTAAAGCTCATCGGCAATGCCCTTGCCGAAGCCCTGAGCGCCACCGGTGACTACCACAACCTTGTTTGCCATCCGCTTAGCAGCACCGCCAGCCAGAGAAACCTTGGAACGGTAGCTTTCCACCTCCCAGTTGACAATGAAGTCAATCAGGAACTGGGGCATGGGGGAGACACCGCCAAAGGACTCGGCATAGGCAACCACCTTGATCGCGTCCAGCATTACAGTCTGTGCGGTAACAGCTTCCTTAATGGTAGCACCGCAGGTAAACATACCCAAATCGGCAACAAAGGCAACCTTGGGCTTATAGCCGTTTTCTGCCACAAAAGCATCAAACAGTTCTTTAATCTTTTCACCATCGGCATCGGCAGGGACAATCAGCTGCTTTGCCTTGCAGTAGACAATGTGGTCGGGGGAGAGGCTGGCGGTAGCCGGGTTATAGCCCAGAATCTCCTTGCTAGTCAGGAATTTTACGGTGGCGGGCTGTCCCTCACCGTACAGTGCGCGCAGCACAGGGCTGATGGCAATTACCTTTTCCACATCGTAGGTGGTTTCTGCCAGGTCGGGCTCCCGCTTGACAGCGTTCTTCAAGGTTTCCATGGTCTTTTCTGCCAAAGCGCCCACCTCCTCGGTGGTGTCGCCGGCAAAGAAGATGCCATGGTTTTCCAGGAACAGCAGGCAGCAGTCCTTGCCGGTGGAAGCCTTGTAAGCATCCATCAGGTTTTTGCAGTCCAGCGCCAGAATGTAGCCGGGTTTACAGGCAGCTACCCAAACTGCGTCGGGGAACAGCTGTTTCATAGCTTTTTCGCCGTCAACCGAGCAGGTGATGCCGTTGACAATAGCGGGATGCACGTGGAGGATGTACTTCTGAGGGAACAGGTCGTGGAGCAGCGTTTCCACAGAGGGACGGCGGCTCTCACCCCGGATACGGGCGTCCATCATATCCTCCAGCACAGCAGCCTCCCGGGCAGCTTCGTCTGCGGGATATTCAGCGGTCCACATCTGCGCCAGCAGCTGACGCTCCATCACCACGAAATCCTCACCCTTGATGGTAGCCAGGGAAGTTCCGGAGCCCTTAATCCACAGGTAGTCGTCGCACTTAAAGGAGGTGTTGCCACCGCCTGCCAGCACGTACTCCGGGTTGCTGCCAAACTTGTTGGACATAGCAGCCAGAGCGTTCAGCTGGCTTTCAAAACCGGTAACTTTCATATATGTATTAACCTCTTTTCGTCAGAACTTCATTTTCATATTTCTTCACAGTGTCAAACCACTGACCGTCGCCGGGAACACCGCATACACGGCAGTATTCCTCCCAGATTTCGCCGAAGGGCATGGTCTTCAGCTCTTCCTGGCGTACCATCAGTTCGGTCCAGTTGTTTTCATTTTGCAGGGCGGTATAGTCCGGGGTCAGCAATGCCATCAAAAGGGCCTTCTGCACATTCCGGAAGCCGACGGTCCAGGCGCTGATACGGTTGATAGAGGCATCAAAGTAGTCAAGGGCAATCTTGACTGCGCCCTCCAGACCGCCGCAACGGACGATTTCCTTGCAAAGCTCCTTGGTCTCGTCATCCAGGGCAACCACGTGGTCGGAGTCCCAGCGGATGCCACGGGTAATGTGCAGCGCAATTTCCGGGAAGAAGGCCAGCAGCGCGGGGATCTTGTCGGAAACCACTTCCGTGGGATGGTAGTGACCGTTATCCATCAGGGGAATGCACTTATCCTTGTTGGTGGCGGCATAGCTCAGGGTGAATTCCGCACTGCCGACAGTGTAGGATTCTACGCCGATACCGAAGACCTTAGACTCCACACAGGGCTTGACCTTGTTAAAGTCAAAGGGCTCAGACAAAATCTCGTCAATAGACTCTTTGTAGCGTACCCGGGGACCGATTCGGTCAGCAGGAATATCCTTGAAGCCGTCACCTGTCCAGATATTCATAACACAGGGTTGACCCAATTCCTCAGCCAAATATGTGGAAATACGGATACAGGCCTTGCCGTGGTCAATCCAGAACTTCCGGGTTTCCTCGTTGGGGGAGGAGAGCGTCAGGGGGTCGCACTTGGGGTGGGAGAAGAAGGTGGGGTTGAAATCACAGCCCAGACCGCGCTCCTTGCAGAAGTCAACCCATTTCTTAAAATGCTTGGGCTCCAGCTTGTCCCGGTCCACCCAGCCACCGTTTTCTTCGTCAAAAATAGCGTAGCAGGCGTGGAGGTTCATTTTCTTGGTGCCGGGGCACAGCTTCAGAACAAAATCCAGGTCTGCCATCAGCTCTTCCGGGGTACGGGCACGGCCGAGATAGTTGCCGGTGGTCTGAATGCCGCCGGTCAGGGGCTTGTTGGGGTCTGTGTCAAAGCCACGGACATCGTCGCCCTGCCAGCAGTGCAGCGCAACCGGAACATCCTTCAGCTTAGCGATAGCGGCATCGGTATCAATGCCCAGGGCAGCGTACTTTGCTTTTGCTTCTAAGTAACTCATAATATATTCTCCTTATCATTATTTAAGGTTGGATTACACGAATATCAAAGCTTTCGCGGATGGTATCTCTTGCCTGCTGCAGGCTTTCAAAATCTCCGCCGACAATCATTTGCACCACAAGGTTACCAATGGCGGTGCCCTCTACAGGACCGGCATATACCGGAAGTCCGGTTGCCTTTGCGGTTCTTGTATTCAGGTAGTTGTCCTGACAGCCGCCGCCCACAATGTTGATGCTGGTGTAGGTTTTGCCGGTGAGCTTTTGCAGGCTGGCGATTGCGTTTTTGTAGCAGTCGGACAGGCTGGTGTACACACACTGCATGATTTGCCCCACCGTTTCCGGCACAGGCTGACCTGTCCGTACGCACTCTGCCTTCAAAGCCTCAATCATACTCTCAGGTGCCAGGAAGCACTCCCGGTTGACATCCACCCAGGCGGTGAAGTCCTGGCAAGCCTCTGCTTCTGCAATCAAATCCGGGAAGCTCCACTGCTTTTGGGCAGCAGTGCGTGCCTGCTTGCCCTGGACATAGTTGATGCCGTTTAATTCCCGGCGAATGGATTGAATCATCCAAAGACCCATAATGTTTTTCAGGTAACGGTACCGGTACCAGGCACCGCCCTCGTTAGTGAAATTCTGGAGGTAGCTTTCCTCTGTGGTAATGGCATTTTCATTTTCCACACCCAGCAGGCTCCAGGTGCCGGAGGACAGATACACAGCGTTTTCGTCCTTGGCAGGCACCGCCAAAAAGGCCGATCCGGTATCGTGAGATGCCGGTAGAATGACTGTGGCATCAAAGCCCACAAGCGCCTGAATCTCTGGCAAAAGATTACCCAGCCGAGTACCGGGAACAGACGGCTCCAGGAAAATATCCAAAGGCAACCCCAGCTTAGTAAGAATTTCCTTGTCCCAGGACTTCTCGTGGGCATTTATCAGACTGGAGGTGGATGCCTCGGTGTATTCGTTACACTTTACACCGGTGAGCAGGAAGTGGAAATAATCCGGAATCATCAAAAAACATTTTGCTTTCTCCAATTGCTCCGGATGCTCCCGCTTCAAAGCCGTCAGCTGATAGATGGTATTAAACTGCTGATACTGGATACCGGCACGGGCATAGAGCTCCTTTGCCGGGATGATCCCATTCACCACATCCTGCATACCCTCGGTACGGCTGTCCCGATAAGCCACGGCATCGCCGATGACATTGTCGTTCTCGTCCAGCAGCACGAAGTCCACACCCCAGGTGTCAATGCCCACAGTGGTAGGGATTTTGCCTGCAGCCTTACAGGCCTTCAAGCCGCCGATAATGCCATTCCACAGGTTGTCCATATCCCAACAGTCGTGACCGTTTTTGTGGACCTGCAGGTTGTCAAACCGGAACATCTCCTCCAAAACCAGTTTGCCGTTTTCCAGGTGTCCCAGAATATGACGCCCGGAGGATGCGCCGATATCAATTGCCAGATAATACTGCAAGTGAAAAACCTCCTTTTAATCCTTTAAATTGAAAGCAACCTTCAAGTCATTTACTTCCTCCTGGGTGATATGGACAATGCTGCCCAAGGCACCGGAGTTTATAATGGAATGGGCGGTGGACTCCATAACCTCCAGCCGGTCAAAGGCCTGCAGGAGGGAAGCGCCGGTGACAATCACACATTCGTTGTTTACCATTACAGCCGGAGAAACCTCGCTGAAGGCTTCTGCTGTTTCGTCCTGCTTGGTGTAGATTTCGCCATAGGGAAGCCGCTTGACATCCCGCAGCAGAATGTAGCTTTCCGGGATGGTTCTGGGGTCAAATTTGGCATCCGTCACCGCAAAGGCCATGGCATTTACCGGATGCGCCAGCAGCACAGCCCGGATTTCCGGGTTTTTCTCATAGATTTTCTGGTGCAGGCTGACAGCCCGGGAGGGGGTTTTGCCCAGCTCTTTCATACCACCCTTTACCCGCACCAAATCCTGTTCCTCCAGATACGCTCTGTCCATACCGAAGGGGGTAATCAGGAAGCTGCCGTCAGAAAGCCGTACGGAGTATGTGCCGTGGGTGGCGGTAAACAGACCTTGCCGATAAGAACGGCGAATTAGGGTGATCATATCCCGACGTGCGGCCAGCTCCTCAGAGGAGTGGCTGTGGGGGATAAAATCATCCATTTTCAGGTGGGTGGTGGTTTCGGTAATCCGGAAAGCATCCTGAGCGAGGCGGTTTACCTTGCCGATGCGCTTGGCGATGATTTCCAGATTTGCAGAGTATTCCAATGTTTCAAACCGCTGGAATGCGGTGAACATATCCGGCGCGCCGATGCAAACACCGTGGTTTTCCAAAATCACAATGTCACCGCCGTCGGCGAAGCAGGCGCCGATATTCTCACCCAGCTGGTCGCTGCCGGGGACGGCATAGGTTGCCATCTCCACGCTGGTGCAGACCTTCCGCACTGAGGGCAGCAAATCCAGATCCGGCAGCTGCCGCACAATGGAAAATGCTACCAATGCAGGAGGGTGCGCATGGAGCACAGCCCGCAAATCCGGGCGCATTTTGTAAACAGCTGCGTGGAAGGGGAACTCTGAGGAGGGACGGTGGGGTCCAACCGTTGTACCGTCCGGCTTGACGCAGATGATGTCCTGGCGGGTCAGGGTGCCCTTGTCCACACCGGCGGGGGTAATCCAGATGTTGCCGTCATCGTCAATGATAGATAAATTGCCTCCGGAGGTGGTTGTCATACCCTTGTCATAAATGCGCTGCATAAACATAACCAGTTGGTCCGCAGGGTGCATATATTGAATGTTCACAAAAGGCCTCCTGTCAAATTAAATTTTACCACATTTAGTATAGCATAGAATTTTCCGGTACGCAAGGCGTATTGTTCTGCAGTCTGAAGATTTTTCTCCGGTCTATAGTTCCCGGGGTTGTTTTCCTTGGCATTTTCTGTTATACTGTTGTCAATGCTGAAGAAAGCGAGAAAATAGTCTATGAATGTAAAACGATTACTTGCTATTTTACTGGCGGCGGTTTTGCTGCTGGGTCTGCTGGCAGGAATTTTGCCCAATGTATCTGCTGCCGGGGTGTATACGGTCGGTTTGCAAACAGCATCCATCAAAATACCGTCTCGGCAGAAGCCGGAGAAGAGGTAGAGCTGTACGTATACCTTGCCAACAACCCGGGTGTTATCAGCGTCGGTGTTACGCTGAATTGTCCCAAGGGAATTTCTGTTGTCAAGGCGCAGGGCACCTTGCGCGTAAGTGGTTCTACCCCTGTCTGGCAGTTTTCTCAAACCACAGCCACCAACCCCTATCTGGTTTGGGTGCTGATACCCAACAGACTTGTGACCGATAACGGCAATATCTGTAAAGTCACATTCTCTGTGTCAGATACCCTGGCACCGGGAGATTATACCATCAAGCTGTCTGCCCCCGGGGATAAGAACCTGACGGCGAAAACCTCCGGCAGTGTCATAGATCCCAAAACCAACCAAAAAGTAACCGGCCTTACCACTGCCGATTTTACCGTTACGGTTAAGCCCTCCACCTGCCAGCACCAGTGGGGCGCCTGGGAGACGGAAAAGCAAGCAACCTGCGAAGAAGCGGGCAAGGAGGCCCGGCAGTGCGCAGCTTGCCAAAACACCCAGCAGCGGACGATTGATGCCACCGGACACCGTTTTACTGCCTGGACAAGCGTAAAAAAAGCAACCTGTACCCAAGAGGGGCAACAAAAACGCGCCTGCTCCAATGCGGGCTGCACCTATTCTGAAACCCAGAACCTTGCAGCCCTGGGTCACAGCTTTGGACAGTGGACTGTAGTCAAGGAAGCCACCTGCGTTGCAAAGGGTGAGAGAACAAAAACCTGCGCTACCTGTCAACAGAAGGTTACAGAAGCAATTGCTGAGACCGAACATAAATTTGAAGCGCCGAAAACCACCAAGGCGCCTACCTGTACCCAGCCGGGTGAGGAAACCGGCAAATGCAGCCTCTGCGGAAAAACCACCAAAAACGTCTTGCCTGCCTTGACTCACGATTTCGGTCAGCCGGAGGTTGTCCGGGAAGCAACTGCTGCAGTTCCCGGCCTGAAGCGGAGCAAATGTACCCGCTGTAATGCGGTTGAGGAAACAGAAATCCCCTGCACAACAGACCCCACCCAACAGACGGAGGCAGAAACAGAGCCTGTAACCCAGGCCCAAACAGAGGCCACTACGGAAGAAACGGTAGCTGCAACCCAGCCCAACCAGCCGCAACAGACGGAACCAACCGACAATAAGCAAGCCTTGTACTTGGTTATCGGTGTGGCTGGCGCATTGCTGCTGGCTATCCTCATAACCGTGATTGTGATGCTGTCCACCGGCCACAAAAAGAAGGAAAATATCGAGGACTGGCTGTAAACCATAGGACGCAGTGTTTGACTTAAAAAACATCCGTCCTTATCGCCAATATGTAGGGGACAATGCCACATTGTCCCGATAAGAAAAGGCTTGACCAAATTGGTCAAGCCTTGCTTTTATAGAAGGGGAATATTGTTTTCTTTGCAAATCTGCAGGGTGTCCTCGTCCCACAGGCTGGTTTGCACCTCACCGATGTGGGCGCAACCAATGAGCAGCATACAAAGACGGCTTTGCCCAATGCCGCCGCCGATGGTCAGGGGCAGCTCGCCGTTTAAGAGCATTTTGTGGAAGGGAAGCTCCCGCCGGTCATCACAGCCGGCTTCTCGTAATTGCCGGTCCATAGCCGCCTGGTCTACACGAATGCCCATGGAGGAGATTTCAAAGGCGATGCCCTACAAGTCGTTCCAGAATATGATGTCGCCGTTTAAGGTCCAGTCATCGTAGTCCGGAGCACGGTTGCCGTGGGTCTTACCGGAGCGCAGCTTGTCGCCGATTTTCATAATAAAGGCGGTTTTGTGCTCCTTTAAGTACAGGTGCTCCCGCTCCTCCGGTGTGTTCTCCGGATACATATCCTCCAGCTCCTGGCTGGTTACAAAGCTGACCTCTCGCTTTAATTCCACCTTGATTTGGGGGAATTCCTTTTTCAGCGCCTCGCTGGCATCACAAATCACATCAACGATTGCCTGAACGGTCTGCTTCAAATAGTCTTCCGTTCTGTCTTCCTTGGAAATCATTCGCTCCCAGTCCCACTGGTCCACGTAAATAGAGTGAATATTATCCAAATCCTCATCACGGCGAATGGCATTCATATCGGTGTACAAGCCCTCGTGCATGGCAAAACCGTACTTTTTCAGGGCAAGCCGTTTCCACTTTGCAAGAGAATGTACCACCTGCGCATAGTTGCCGATGGCAGGAATATCAAAAGCAACCGCCCGTTCCTTGCCGGTCAGGTCATCGTTCAGACCGGAAGTGGATGCCACAAACAAGGGGGCAGAAACCCGCAAAAGATGCAGATTCTGGGTAAACTCCCCTTGGAATATTTCTTTGGTCAGGGCGATGGCGCGCTGCAGCTCATAGCTGCTGAGCACCGGCTGATACCCCTGCGGAATAATTACTTTGTTCATAGAAATCCCTCCTGGGAAAAAGTTGCAATTAGTATACCACGGAACCACAGATAAAGTCAACAAATATCGCCCGGCTATTTGCCGGGCGATATTGTTATCCAAAAATCAGGGGAATAAATTGACAGCACAAAACTACGAAAATCAGCGCTACAGGATAGGTGGCAGCATAAGCGGTGGCAACCGCCTCTGTTTTGGTCACTGCCATCAGTGTACCCAGGGCGGGGGTAGATGTCATACCGCCGCAGATAGAGCCAAGGGCGCTGAGTACGTCAATCTTGAATATGTGAACCGCCAAAATGTAGCCGATGACCATAGGCACCAGTGTCATTACCGCACCCCACAGGAACAGGGCAACACCCTGTTGAGCGAGGACATCCAGGAAGCCCTTACCGGCTTCGGTGCCTGCACCCATCAAAAACAGGGCAAGACCCACTTCCCGAACCACATTCAGTGTTTTTTTCGGCACATCAATGGCAACAGGGCCTATATGGGCAAAGTGCCCGAATACCAGACCGGTGAGCAGGGGACCGCCGGAGGTACCCAGAGAGAATTCTGCGCCACCGGGCAGTGGGATGACGATTTTGCCGATGAGAACACCCAGCACAGCCGCCACCGCAAAGGGCAGCAGACCAAACTCCTCCAGATGCTTGTATTCTTTCTTTTCTACAGGCTTGCCATCAGCATCTGCCGTACAGGACAGGGCAGCCAAGCGCTCCCGTTCTGCAGCAACGTCGATTTTCAAAATCTTGGGAATCAACTGCACGAACAGCACCACGCCCACAACACCAAAGGGATAGGCGATGCCGTAACCCACAGAGGCGAGGTCGCTACCGGTTGCTTCAATGGCGGCTGCAAGACCGGGGGTGGAGGTCAGTGCGCCGGACATCATACCCACCGCCAAATCGGTCTCAATACCTGCCAGCTTCATAACCGCTACGCAGGTGGCGGCACCGGCAAGAATAATCACAAAGCCCAGTACCACATAGGAAATGGCGGATTTTTTAAAATTACGGAAGAAACCGGGTCCTGCAATAAAGCCCACAGCGGTAACAAAGCAGATAAGACCGATGTTCTTCAGTGCAGCAGGAACCAGCAGGTTAAAGTGACCGAACACCAGCGCAACAATCAAGATACCGGAGGTACCCAGATTCAGTCCCTTAATGGATATGCTGCCCAGCAAATAACCCAAGGCGGCAATGCAGAACACAATTACAATGTCGTTGGTGAAAACGTTCTTGAGAAAATCAAGAATTCCCATATCTTATTACACCTCTGCTTTACTTTTCGTGCCGAGCGTACTTGGGCAGGAGCAACGGAGAAACACCGGTTTCGTTCAGACCTGCCTGCTCCAGCTCCTTGGCATAAGCCTGAATGTGGTCCAGATTGGGCTTACCCAAAGTGACAGTTTTTGCCTTGGCGGCAGCAGCCTTACCGGCATTTCTGCCGAAAACGATGATGTCCAGCAGGGAGTTACCCATCAGTCGGTTGCGTCCGTGGATACCGCCTACAGCCTCGCCGGCAACCAGCAGGTTGGGGATAGCCTTGGTAAAGCCCTCACCGCCGATTTCCAGACCGCCGTTTTGGTAGTGCAGAGTGGGATATACCAGAATGGGGACCTTCCGCATATCAATGCCGTAGTTTAAGTACATACGCAGCATTGCGGGAATTCTCTTTTCAATGGTGCCCTCACCACCCAGAATTTCAATCATTGGGGTGTCCAGCCAAACGCCGCTGCCCAGAGGGGTATCCACACCCTTGCCGTTTGCGCATTCCCGAATGATGGCAGATGCGGAAACATCTCTTGTTTCAAGAGGATGGGCATATGCCTCGCCGTCTTTGTTAACGAGCATAGCACCTAAAGAACGAACCTTTTCGGTAACCAGCGCACCGAAAATCTGGCTGGGATATGCCACGCCGGTGGGGTGATACTGAATGGTGTCCTGATACAGAAGGGGTGCGCCTGCCCGGTAGCCCAGCACCAGACCGTCGGCGGTGGCGCCGTAGTGGTTAGAGGTGGGGAAGCCCTGATAGTGCAGACGACCTGCGCCGCCGGTGGCGATGATCACGGTCTTAGCCTTGGCAACCAGATAGTCGCCGGTTTCCATATTCAGAAGAACCGCACCGGCAACCTGCCCCTTGTCGTCCTTAATCAGTTCCACAGCGGAGGTGAACTCCACAACGGGAATTTGACGGTTGATAACCTCGTCACGGACGGTACGCATAATTTCTGCACCGGAGTAGTCCTTGCAGGCGTGCATACGCTTCCGGGAGGTACCGCCGCCGTGGGTGGTGACCATGGTGCCGTCTTCTTCCTTGTCGAACATGACACCCAGCTCGTTGAGCCAGCGAATGGCATCGGGCGCTTCCATAACCAGGCGGCGCAGCAGCTCCGGACGGGCAGCAAAGTGACCGCCGCCAAAGGCATCCAGATAGTGCTGAACCGGAGAGTCGTTGGGCTTATCGGCAGCCTGAATGCCACCTTCTGCCATCATGGTATTGGCATCGCCAATACGCAGCTTGGTGACAATCATAACGTTTGCACCGGCTTCGTGGGCCTCAATAGCCGCAGATGCGCCGGCACCGCCACCGCCGATGACCAGGACGTCAACGTCGTAAGCGGGGTTGTCCAGGTTGATATTCTCGTTTAACAGGCGGCTGTTGCTGTGCAGCAGCTGCGCCAGTTCCAGAGGTGCCTTTTGACCCTTGTTGGGACCGATTTTGATTTCCGCAAAGCCCTCAGCCCGGTAGTCGGGATGGTAAGCCTTCAGAAGCTCGGACTTTTCCTCAGCAGTCATTCTGCGAGGCTCTGTTTGCATACGCGCAGCACGGGAGGCCTCCACTTTTTTGATGGATTCCAGCATATTCTCTGTAAACATACGTAGCCCTCCTTACTTCTCAATGTCCCGGGTGTTATACAGTTCCTGCATTTCGGAAATTGGCTTCTGCATAACCTGTTCAATCAGCGCATCATATTCACCACGGTTGATTTCGCCAACACGGTCATAAACATGGGCGCTTTCCGGAGCTACATACTTACCCACAAGACGGCGGGCAAGCAGACCTACCATAGGATGGGAGATTTCCGCAGGACAGCGGACAGAGCAGCAGCCGCAGCTGACGCAGTCGAAGGATTCCTCTGCGCACTTTTCCAGCTCGCCCCGCTGGGCATAGGCAATGTATTGCATAACATTTAAGCTTTGGGTACAGGCCTTGGTACAGGCATTACAGCCGATACAGCTGTAGATTTCCGGATACAGCTCCATCATCACCTGCTGATTGGGCTTCAAATCCTTAATTTCATAAGCACGCTTGTCAGTGGGGAAGAAGGGAATGGACGCAATGTACATACCCTCCTGCACCTGAGTCTGGCAAGCCAGACAGGTTTTCAGCTCGTTGCAGCCCTTGATGCGGTAGATGGTAGCGCAGGCGCCGCAGAAACCGTGACGGCAGCCACAGCCCCGGGTCAGGGTATAACCGGCATATTCCATAGCAGTCATAATGGTTAAATCACCGGGAACCTGATACCGCTTGCCGAAGAAATAAACATTTACAAGATTTTCCATATTGGCAATCATCCTTTCTTAGTATTCTGCAGGTAATTCATCAATCTGGTCACAGCGGAACACGGGACCGTCTTTGCAGACGTACTTGGAGCCGATGTTGCAGCGACCGCATTTACCGACGCCGCACTTCATACGCAGCTCCAGGGTGGTGTAAACCTGCTGCTTGGAAAAGCCCATTTCCTGCAGTGCCTGCAGGCAGAACTTAATCATAATGGGAGGACCGCACAAAATGGCGGTGCGATTGGTGTCAAATGCCAGCTCTTTTAAGTAGGTGGGAACGAAGCCTACATTGCCGTCCCAGCCCTCCTGGGGGCGGTCAATGGTCAGGTAAACGTTCACATCTGCGGTTTTCATCCACACTTCCTGAATTTCCTTCAGCTGCACCAAATCGTCAGCGCTGCGGGCACCGTAGAGGATATCCACGTGACCGTAATTCTGGCGGTTATCCAGAACATAGTTGATAACGCTGCGCAGCGGTGCCAGAGCAATACCACCGGCGATAAACAGAAGATTTTGCTTCTTCAGCTCTGTTTCCACCGGGAAATGATTGCCGTAAGGACCTCTCACCGTTACCTGGTCGCCAACCTCTAAGGAGTGAAGGCAATCAGTGAGAACACCGCACTTTTTAATGCTGAATTCCTGATATTCCTTGTTGGTGGGGGAGGAGGTAATGGAGAACATTGCCTCGCTGACACCGGGCACACAAATCATTGCGCACTGACCGGGCATATGCTCGAAGAATTTACCGCCCTGAGGAGGCTCGATCCGGAAGGTCTTTACATCAGGGGTTTCCTGCCGGATGTCAGTGATGACGCCCACCTGGGGAATCAGGGTGTCATGTATAAAACCGGGATGGCAGGTACATTCGTGCTCGTGCATCACTTACCCTCCTTTCCAAAGGCTTTGATAACTTTTACAATGTTCAAATGGCTGGGGCACTTATCCACGCAGCGACCGCAGCCTACACAGGAGTACATTCCGTCATTGTTGGCGGGGAAGTACACCAGCTTGTGCATAAACCGCTGGCGGAACCGCTGCAGCTGGCTGGTACGGTTGTTGCCGTGAGCCATCATAGTAAAGTCAGAGTACATACAGCTGTCCCAGCAGCGATACCGCTGAACACCGTTTCCGGTGTTGTAGTCCTTAATGTCATAGCACTGACAGGTAGGACAAACAAAAGTACAGGTGCCGCAAGCCAGACAGGGCTTGTAAAGGGTTTCCCAAAGGGGAGAATTGAACTTTTCGTTCAGCGCTTCTCCGTTCCAGCCCTCCAAAGAAAGGGCTGCGTAGGGGAGCTTCTCTACAATTTTGCCAATAGCTTCTTTTTGCGCAGTCACTGCAGCGTCGTCGCTGTCTTCCAGCAAGTCGGCAACCAGCGCAGTCAGCTTTTCACCCTTTTCGGTGACCGGCTTCCAGTAGAGATAATCCTCTGTCAGCCAGGTGACCACATCACCCTCAGGCTCTGCGCAGTCAATACCGAACACCTTGCAGAAGCAGCTTTCCTCCGGCGCACCGCAAGCCAAGGACACAATGGTGCCGTGGCAGCGGCGGGCAGCATAAAAGCTGTCCACGGGCTCTGCCAGAAATACTTTGTCCAGCACGGCAATGCCACGGACATCACAGCCCTTGATGCCGAATACCACAAAGCTTTCGCTTTGCAGGTCTTCGGGGGTGATTGTGATGTTCTTGCCGTCCCGGTGGCAGTGATACAGAGTTTCACTCTGGGGGAAGAAGGCATCCTTTGCGGATTTAACAGTCTTAAGAGTTTGCAAATCCACATCACAAGCTTCTGTCCACAGACTGAAATTGGTTTTACCGGCAGTTTTCACCGGCAATATCAGGCTTTGCGCCTTGGCAATGGCCGCATACAGCTTGGGAAGGTTGGAAATGGCTATTTTCTTCATTTGGTACCTCCCTCTGCTACAACGCTGGGCTCAGCGTCGTCTGCGGTGAAGCTGGTCAGAGGACCCCTTGCCTCTGCATCCGCACCTGCCTGGTATTCGCCGTACAGGGTGTTGATGTCCTTAATAAACTTCCGGTTGAACAGGTGCAGCGGAATGCCCTGGGGGCAGACACGGCTGCACTCACCGCAGTCGGTGCAGCGACCGGCTACGTGGAAGGCCCGGATAATATGGAACATTTTCTCCTCAAAGGAGTCTACATTTGCCTTCTGGGCGCTGTCGAACTTGTCGCTGTCAAATACGCACTTGCGGCAGGAACAGGCGGGACACACATTCCGGCAGGCATTGCAGCGGATGCACTTAGAAAGCTCCTTTTGGAAGAAGGCAAATTTCTCCGCCGGGCTCATAGCCTCGATCATTTGCACCTGAGCAAAGCGGTCGGCGGTAGAGGTATCCTCACTTTCACCAATCAGCTCGTCATACACAACGTGCTCCTTGCCCTTACACACGTGGCAACGGTCCAGCATAGCGGCTTTGTAAGACACTTCCGTGTTGCCGTAGAGGGTTTCCACCTGCAGCGGGTCGGTGTCGTTGACGGACAGGATGCCCTTGACACCGGCTCGTTTCACGTTTTCAATGCTGAGCTTACCCTTGCAGCCCACACCGATGATGTAGGTCTTTTCCCGGTCTACCCGGTGCTCGGACAAAAGCTGGTTAAAGCTGTAGCTGTCGCAGGGCTTCAGGCAGACCAGGGTCTTGCCCTCCAGCTTGGAGGCTTCAATCATATATTTGCTGAGATTTGCAGCGCAGAAATTGTTATACACAAAAGTCTGCATATCTTCTTCGCTTTCAAAGAAGGCAGGCTCCGGATCGTATGTATTTTCGCCGATTCGCCAACCCAGAACCCGCTTGACAGTGCCATCCTTCAGGAGCGCCAATGCTCGGTTTTTTACTTCTTGCATCTTAAATCCCCCAATCGCACATTCTCGCCAAGACTGCGGATTTTCTCCACAAAGTCATTCATAACCGTGGAGAACTTTACACCTTCTGCAGCGGAGACCCATTCCACCCGGGTACGTCCGTTTTCCACACCCATAAAGTCCAGCATGGAAAACAGCAGCGTCATACGGCGGCGGGCATAGTAGTTGCCGGTGGAGTAGTGGCAGTCACCGGGGTGGCAGCCACACAAAATCACACCGTCAGCACCCTTTTCAAAGGCGCGGAGAATAAACATGGGATTGACCCGGCAGGAGCAGGGGACACGGATAATCTTCACATCGGCAGGATAGCTCAGACGGGAAGAACCGGCAAGGTCTGCGCCTGCGTAGCTGCACCAGTTGCAGCAAAACGCCACGATTTTCGGGCGAAACTCTTGATTTACCGACATATTGCATCCACCTCCGCGATAAGTTGTCTGTTGGAAAAGCCCTGCAGGTCCATAGCACCGGAGGGACAAGTGACGGTACAAGCGCCACAGCCCTGACACAGGGCCTTGTTCACCACCGCAATCCGGCGATCCTCCCGGATGCCATGGTCATTGACCTGACGGGTTTCGTAAGTGATTGCGCCGTAGGGACAAACCTTAGCGCAGTTAGAGCAGCCGTTACACAGCAGCTCATCTGCCTGGGCTGTGCAGGGGTTGGTGGTCAGCTTATCCTTGGCAAGCAGTCCGATAACCTTCACTGCGGCAGCGCCTGCCTGAGAAACAGTCTCGGGAATATCCTTGGGACCCTGGCATACACCGGACAGGAACACACCGGCGGTGGGGGATTCCACAGGGCGCAGCTTGGGGTGCGCCTCTGTCAGGAAGTTGTTGGTGTCAATGGAGGCGGTGAGCATGGTGGCAATGTTACGCACACCCTGATTGGGCTCAATTGCGGTAGCCAAAACCACCATATCCGCCTTAATCTTAATTTGCTTGTTATCAATCAGGTCAGAACCCTGCACCAGGAGACTTCCGTCAGGCTGGGGCGCAACCTTGCCCACCTGACCTTTGATGTAGTTGACGCCGTACTCCTCTACAGCTCTGCGGTAGAATTCGTCGAAGTTCTTTCCGGGGGTACGGACATCAATGTAGAATACCGTCACATTTACATCCGGATACTTATCCCGAATGAGCATAGCGTGCTTTGCTGTATACATACAGCAGATTTTGGAGCAGTAAGGCTTGCCTCGCTCGTCGGAGCAACGGCTGCCAACACACTGCACAAATACAATTTCCTTGGGCGCCTTGCCGTCAGACAGACGCTCTAAGTGTCCCTTGGTAGGACCTGCGGCATTCATAATGCGCTCCAGCTCCAAAGAGGTGATCACATCCTTACTCTGGGAGTAAGCATATTCGTCATATTTATCCAGCTTGATAGTGTCAAAGCCGGTGGCAACCACAATGGCGCCGTATTTTTCGGTAATGATTTCGTCTTCCTGAGCGTAATTGATGGCGCCTGCCTGACAGACCTTTTCACACACACCGCACTTGCCGGTCTTAAACTTGATGCAAGCCTCCCGGTCAATCACAGGTACGTTGGGGATTGCCTGGGCGAAGGGCGTATAGATGGCGCTGCGGTTGTTAAGACCACGGTTGAACTCGCTGGGCGTTTTCTTGGAAGGACATTTCTCCTGGCAGACACCGCAGCCGGTGCACTTGGCTTCGTCAACACTTCTTGCCTTCTTGCGGATGTCCACGGTAAAGTCACCCACAAAGCCGGAAACCTTTTCCACCTCACTGTAGGTGTAAATCTTAATCTTTTCGTGACCGGCCGCATCCACCATCTTGGGCGTTAGGATACAGGCGGAGCAGTCCAGGGTGGGGAAGGTCTTGTCCAGCTGAGACATACGGCCACCGATGGAGGGAGTCTTTTCTACAATGTCCACCTCATAACCGGCATCGGCAATATCCAAAGCAGTCTGGATACCGGCGATACCGCCGCCAATCACCAGCGCCCGCTTGGTCACACGGCTTTCGCCTGCCTGCAGCGGGGCATTCAGGTTTACCTTGGCGATAGCAGCCCGGGCTAAAATCACAGCCTTTTGGGTGGCTTCTTCCATATCCTTATGTATCCAGGAGCAATGCTCACGGATGTTGGCGATTTCCACCATATAGGGGTTCAGACCATAGCGCTCTGCGCACTTACGGAAGGTAGCCTCATGCATCCGGGGAGAGCAGGAGCACACCACAAGACCTGTCAGATTGTACTCCTTGATGGCAGCGCCGATTTTGGCCTGACCGGCTTCAGAGCACATATACTGGTAGTCATCAGCAAAGACAACACCTGGCTCCAGCCGTGCCATTTCCGCAACCTTTTTTACATCCACCGTTGCGGCAATGTTACTGCCGCAATGGCATACAAATACACCAATTCTTTGCATACGTGTCACCTCTTATATCTTCTGTAGGCGCTGACCAACAGCTGCTGGGGCAGGTCCTCGTCTACAAGAGGGGGGATTTCTTCAGCGGTCAGGTAATTGCCGCCACGCTGGCGCACCACAATCTGCCGCGCCGCATCCAGAATTCGACCGGGCTGTACATCCCGGGGGCAGCGCTCCACACAGGCGAAGCAGCTTAAGCACTTCCACATGGACTTGCACGCAGCCAAGGCTTCAATGTTGCCGCTTTGTACATAGGATACAAACTGATGGGGCTTAATATCCATTTCCTCGTAAGCGGGGCAGGTGGCGGAGCATTTGCCGCACTTCATACATTTATAAGGATTGACACCGCTGATTTGTTGCACCTGTTCTTTTGCATTCATTACAGCGCACCCTCCTTCACACCCAAGGCCTCTGCCAGCAGCTCCGTGAAATAGTAAACCGGCAGTCCTTGTTCAGTTTTGTTCAGATTATAACGGCACAGTGGACAGGCGGTGATAAAGCACTCCGCACCAAAGCCCTTTGCGCTTTCGTTAATGGTATTGCACATATTTTTTGCCATATCCGGCTCTTTGAGAGATATGTAACCGCCGCAGCACTCATTGCGGTAGGGATATACCACCGGCTCTGCGCCCAGCGCCCGGATAAAGTCCTCCAACAGCTTGGGGTTTTCCGGGTCGTCCAGCGCCATAATCTTGCCGGGACGCAGCAGCAGACACCCATAGTAAGCGGCAATTTTCTGTCCCGTGAGGGGATTGACAACCTTTTCCTTCAACGTGTCAAAACCAACCACATCCCGAAGTACCTCCAGGAAGTGCAGCACCTTGGTTTCACCTGCGTAAGGCTCAGCAAGCTTCATATAATTGTTGGCTCTTGTGCGGATGTCCTCCACATTGGTCATATCATCATTGACACGCTTAAGCACGTGATGACAGGCAGAGCAGAGGGTTACCAGGTCCTGTCCTTTATCCTTGGCTTCTGCCAATGCCCGGACAGAGGAGAGCTTGGAAGCAATTTCGTCAGTCCCCAAAGGATATACACCGCCGCAGCACTGCCAGTTGTCCAACTCCTGAAGTGTGAAACCCAAAGCCTCGGCAGATGCCCTTGCGTAAGCATCCAGGTCTTTGGCCTTGTTTCGCAGGGTACAGCCGGGATAGTAACTAAAAATCATACAAGCACAATCCTTTCTGTAAGAGATTTTAATCAATGCAAATATATCAATAATATTCTATCAGTACTATTATAATGAATTTACGGGAAAAAGCAACAAAAAATGCGAAAAAATTAAAAAACTGCATATAATACAAAAAAAGCAATTTCAGGAAAAGTTCTTTGTTTAAAAACACAAAATGCTTTTGCGAAAAACCTGCTAAGCGCTTCGTAAAATGCTGTAAAATTTGGCTGCAATTTCCGGATTGAGTTCCACCCAGGGCTTTTTCGGCGCCTTAAAATACCGGTGCCCGGCCAAGGCATACGTGCGGATGGCGCCGTCAGATAAGCGCAGGGAAACCAAAAAGTAATTTTGCTGTGCAGTTTCCTTAACCGGCACCACCTTATTTCGGGATTTTACGCTCCGCAGGCAATTTAAAACAGCCTCAATAATTTGGGTATCCGTATAATTTTTTGTAAATTGCAAATCCTGATGCTGTCCGGAAATTTCCATTTCAACAACGAAACGGCATAAGGGTTCTGCCTCTTTTTGACATCCGGAAAGAGCGCATATCATCAAGCAAAAAATCAAGAGTATTATGAAAGCACGCTTCATCCCAACACCTTCTTTCTGTGTTAGGATGCGCCCGTTTATGACATCTATCGCCGGAAAATAACAGAAACAATACCAAATAAAAATGGCTGGCCCGGAAACGAGCCAGCCAAAATTTTCCATTACAGTTCGCAGTTGCCCACAGTTCTGGGGAAGGGGAGCACGTCCCGGATGTTGCCCATACCGGTCAGGTACATCACGCAGCGCTCAAAGCCCAGACCAAAGCCTGCGTGACGGGCAGAGCCGTACTTCCGCAGGTCCATATAGAAGCCGTAATCCTCGGGGTTCATACCCAGCTCCTCAATACGTGCCTTCAGCAGCTCGTAGTTATCCTCACGCTGGCTGCCGCCGATAATTTCACCGATGCCGGGTACCAGACAGTCCATAGCGGCAACTGTCTTTCCGTCGGGGTTCAGCTTCATATAGAAGGCCTTGATTTCCTTGGGATAGTCCGTAACGAACACAGGACGCTTGAACACTTCTTCTGTCAGATAACGCTCGTGCTCAGTCTGCAGGTCACTGCCCCAATGAACGGGATACTGGAATTTGTCGTTGCATTTCTCCAGAATCTCGATGGCCTCGGTATAGGTCACGTGACCAAACTCAGAGTTCAGCACGTGGTTCAGCCGGTCCAAAAGACCCTTGTCGATAAACTGGTTGAAGAAGTTCATTTCCTCAGGGGCTTTTTCCAGCACATAGGCGATGATATACTTAATCATATCCTCAGCCAGGCGCATATCGTCCGCCAGGTCCGCAAAGGCAATTTCCGGCTCAATCATCCAGAATTCCGCAGCGTGGCGGGTGGTGTTGGAGTTCTCTGCCCGGAAGGTGGGACCGAAGGTGTAGATGTTCTTAAATGCCATGGCAAAGGTCTCACCGTTCAGCTGACCGGACACGGTCAGGTTGGTGGGCTTGCCGTAGAAATCCTGAGAGAAATCCACCTTGCCGTCTTCGGTCTTGGGAACATCGTTCAGGTTCAGGGTGGTCACCTGGAACATTTC
>JAFXAQ010000053.1 GCA_017516925.1 Oscillospiraceae bacterium
GAAGGGTGCCTGGGTGCCCCAACGGGAGGGGGTATTCACGCCGTAAACGAAGGACTGGATGCACTGCTTGACTTCCTTCTGGGACAGGTTGTCCACCTTGACAAAGGGAGCAAGATACGTATCAAAAGAGGAGAAAGCCTGTGCGCCTGCCCACTCGTTCTGCATAATGCCCAGGAAGTTGACCATCTGGTTGCACAAAGTAGACAGGTGACCTGCAGGAGAAGAAGTAATCTTGCCGGGAACACCGCCCAAGCCCTCCTGAATCAGCTGCTTCAGGCTCCAGCCTGCGCAGTAGCCGGTGAGCATAGAAAGGTCGTGAATGTGAATATCTGCATTGCGGTGGGCTTCGGCAATCTCGTTATCGTAGATTTCAGAGAGCCAGTAGTTAGCGGTGATGGCGCCGGAGTTGGACAAAATCAAACCGCCCACAGAGTAAGTAACGGTGGAGTTCTCCTTCACACGCCAGTCGTTGATTTTCAGGTAGTCATCCACCAGATCCTTGTAGTTGAGCAGGGCAGAATTAACATTACGCACCTTCTCACGCTGTTTCCGGTACAAAATGTAAGCCTTGGCAACATCCGCATAGCCGGTCTCGGACAGAACCTTTTCCACGCTGTCCTGAATGTCTTCCACCGCAATCAAACCGTCTTTAATCTTGGGCTCGAAGTCGGCACTGACCTGCAGCGCCAGCATATTGATGACGCTGGGATGGGTCTGGCGACCCACGGCCTCAAAGGCCTTCAGCATCGCGCCGCTGATTTTGGAAATCTCAAATTCGACGGTACCGCCGTCACGCTTCAAAACCTGATACATTACGTTTCCTCCTATATATGTAAACAAAAAATAAAATACGGACAACGCCTGACCCCAAAAGGCGGCATTGTCCGTATTATATCTTAGTTCGTCAAAAAAGTCAATATATTGTTGAAAAAATATTTTAAAAACACAATATGTTGTGGTTAACCTTGTCAAAAGCCAGAAAAGTCATTGGATTTCCGTACCCCGGATAAAAACCGCTTCTACATATGGTGTCAGGATTTCCCGAAATTTGACCAGCGTCGCAGCCGACGGCGCCTGCAGTCCGGAAAAGGTCACGCTGTCCCGGTCTACAAAGCTCTGCAAATACAGCCGCTTCGGCTTTTTCCCCGGCACCAGCGCCGCCAGCCAAGCGCCGATTTTCTCCATATCCTCCTCTGTGTGGAATTGCTCCACCAGGGTGGTGCGCAGCTCATAGTCCGCCTCCGAGGAAATCAAAAACCTAAGGCTTTCTGTAATCTTATCCAAATTCAGGCTGGGCAGTCCCACAGTCTGGGCATATTTTTCGGGGCTGTTTTTCACATCCACCGCCACATAGTCCACCAGGCCCTCTTCCACCAGCGCTTTCAGCATTTTGGGGTTGGTGCCGTTGGTGTCCAGCTTCACCGCAAAGCCCAGCGCCTTAATGTCTCTTATCAGCTCCGGCAAAGCCTGCTGGCAGGTAGGCTCACCGCCGGTGATAGCAACCCCGTCCAAAAGCCCCTTGCGACCCTCCAAAAATTTCAAGAATTTCTCCCGGGTCATAAATTCTTCTCCCCCATAGGGCAGCAAATCGGAATTGTGGCAGAAAGGACACCGGAAATTGCAGCCCTGCAAAAACACAGTGCAGGCCACCTTCCCGGGAAAGTCCAGTAAAGTCATTTTTTGAAGTCCGGCAATCATAGCACTTCCTCCTTTTTATTTGCGATAGCTGCTGGGCGGCACCCCCAGCACCTGCTTAAAGGCCTTGGAAAATTGCTGCACATCCCCAAAGCCCACCCGGTCGGCAATCTCTGCCACCGGCAAATCGGTAGACTGCAGCAAATCCACCGCCGCGTAGATCCGGTAGGTGCGGATATATTTGTGCAGCGGCAGTCCGGTCTGGCTTTTCACCAGCTCGCTGATGTGGTTGGGGTGGTAGTGAAACATTTGGGAAAACACCTCGTTGGTCAAGCGCATTGGATAATTCTGCCGGATATAGCCCAGCACCTCTCTTGCCACCCAGGCAGAGCCGGAGGACTGGTTGCTTTCCGAAAACCGCAGACACAGCGCCAGAATATCCTTTAACAGTGCCCCGCACCGCTGCTCCCAGAGAATTTGCTTGGATTCGTATTCCTCGTACAATTCGTGAAATTTCGGCAATATGCCGTAGGTGTTCCGGACGCAAAACACCCTGTCAAACAACCGGGTATCGGAAAAACCTTCCGGCTCCAGCACCGGCTCCGTCAGCTGTCCTTTGCTGGGGGAAATGGGCAGCAGCACCGTGTCTTCCTTCCACAAAAAATCAAAATTGCACCCGGAAACCACCGTATCCGGCATCAGCTCCACCCGGTAGCGCAGCCCGGACCGCCAGAAAATCACATCATCCTTTTCCAGCCGGTAGCACTGACCCTCCAGGAAGAAATTTGCAGCCCCCTTTTCCACAATAAAAATCCTGTGGTCCGGGGCGACACTCTCCACCGGGGCAAACCGGAACTCCCTGCGCCGGGCAAAGCGCACATAGGGATTTAACTCTCTGAGAAGCATATCTATCCCTCCAAATTCTTAATTTTTGACAAATCCAGATTTGTTATGCGCCTTGAGCCTTTTGTTTGATCACAATATAATCATAGCATAAGCGCCTGCAATAGGCAACAAAAATCAGGAGGAAAATTATGATAGCACGGAAGGTAAACCCCACAGCAAGGGTTGCGATTTTTGCGGTGGCCCACGCAACCTACTGGGACCAGTTTGAGGGCTTGTACGATAACATTATGGGTTACCACAAGGATTTTGTGGAAATGGTGAAGACCACCGGTGTGGAAGTGCTGGATTTTGGTATGGTGGACAGCTCCCAGAAGGGCTATGCCGTTGCCGACAAAATCACCGCCGGCAACCCGGACCTGATTTTCTGCAATATGGTCACCTATGCCACCTCCAGCGTCTTCGCCCCCATTATGCACGCTGCCAACGTGCCGGTGGTGCTGGTTGCCCTGCAGCCCCGCAGCGCCATGGACTATACCAAGGCCTGCACCTTTATGCAGCTGGAAAATGACAACATCTGCTCCGTTCCGGAGTTCACCGGCGTTGCCATCCGTCTGGGTAAAAAGGTCAATGACGTGATTATCGGCACATTGTACAACGACCCCCAGGCAGAAAAAGAGGTCAACGAATGGTGCAGCATTGCCAAGGTTTTGCATTCCCTCAAGGGCGCCCGGATGGGACTGATGGGTCATGCGCTGGAGGCTATGTACGATATGCACGCCGACCCCACAGCCATTTCCGCCGCCTTCGGTCTGCACGTGCCGCTGCTGGAAATTGACGATGTAGTGGCGGTGTACAACACCGTAACGGAAGAAGAAATTCAGGCAAAAATCGCCCTGATTGACCGGGAATTCGATATGCCCGACCCCAAATCCGACCCCACCACCAGCAAGCTCACGGATGAAGATAAGTATCAGGCAGCCAAAAGCGCCGTTGCGCTGGACAAGTTTGTGGAGAAATACAACCTCACCGGACTTGCCTACTACTATGAGGGTCAGCCCGGCTCTGTCCAGCAGACCGTTGCCACTACCTTCATCGTGGGCAACTCCTTCCTCAATGCCCAGGGCATTCCTATGTGCGGTGAGTTCGACATTAAGACCTGCGTGGCAATGCTGATTATGGACCGTCTGGGCATCGGCGGCAGCTTTGCGGAGTTCCACCCCTTTGATTTTGACGAGGACTTCATTCTGGTGGGTCACGACGGACCCCACCACCTCGCCATTGCCGAGGGCAAGCCGGTGCTGCGCAGCCTGAAAAAATATCACGGCAAGCCCGGGCACGGCGCATCCGTAGAGTTCAAAATTAAAGAAGGTCCTATCACCATGCTGGGCATCACCCAGACCTATGACGGCAAGTTCAAATTCGTCATCGGCGAGGGCATTTCCAAGGCAGGCCCCATTCCTCCCACCGGTAACACCAACACCCGCGGTTTCTTCGAACCCAACACCAAGGACTTCATCAAGCGCTGGGTTATGGAAGGCCCCACCCACCACTATGCCCTGGGTATCGGCCACCATGCAGAAACCATTGCCAAAATTGGCGAAGCTCTGGGAATTGAAACTGTCATCGTGAGGTAAGAATATGTTTCGTAATGTAACCTTAGAGGTTTCCCTGAAACCTTTTCGGCAGACAGACAGCGGCTATATCCGGCAAGTGGTAGAAAAAATTTATGACCAGTGGCGGCCGCTGATCAAAAACCGGGAGAAAATTTCCATTATGCTCTGGACTGCCGACGGCAGCGAGCTTTTGGACTATGCCGGCAATCTGGACGATGCATTCCAGTGGTGTATGTTCGTCGGCGGCGCCAGCAACCCCCTGGCTACCGAAGAGGACGTAAAAGCCGGCACTTATATTCACCACCGCCGGTATCCCTATATGGACAATCCTCCCAAAATGACTTACGGCATTTTGAAGCAGATTGTTGCCACCTTCAAAGAAGTAGGCAAAGCCCTTTACCCCAACGCTTCTATTTTGGTTGGCGAAACTCTGGACATCGGTCCGGAATTTGCGGTTTCGGAATTTAAGTATGTCCGCCACCCGGAGGTCACCACCCTGAAAGCCCAATGCGACGGCAAGGGCTTTCTGGATTGCTCCAGCACCCTCAAGGGCGACACCCGTCCCTATGCCGCCTATCCCAAGGGCATTCCCGACGGCACACCCTTCGGAACCTTTTTGGGCAAGCAGGCACAGATTTTTCTGACAGATCTGGGCTTCGATTTCCTGTGGCTGTCCAATGGTGTTGGCTTTTCCGCCTACCCCTGGGATTCTGACGGTGTGATTTTAGAGGGGGAAACCTTCCACGCAGAAAACTTTGCTTCCGCCAAGAAGAACCTCTTTGATTTCTGGAAGCTTTTGCGGGCAGAAATGCCGGATTTCCCCATTCAGGTGCGTGGCACCAACTACTCTGCCGGTATTGACTATGCCTCGGATGCCACACCCCTTTATGACCTGTACAATGCAAACTTAAACATCACACCGCCCCCCAACTCTCCCTGGGCAGCTCTGGACGGGGACTATGGCTTGGAGCTGATGGGACATATGACCCGGACTTGTGAACTACCCGGGGAAGACTTGATGTTCCGCTACTATATTCACGACCCCTGGTGGGCAAATTCCCCCTGGTACGACCGTTACCAAGGTCAGCCCCACGATATTTATCTGCCTATGTCCCTATCCCGGATCGATGCACAAGGGCAGGTGCAATCTGCAAATATGCTGAATTTGCTGTCTGTGGACAATTCCTTTGGCGGTCTGCCGGACAGCTGCGCCAACGAGCCTATTCCCCACCTGCTAAAGGCAGAAAAAGACGTTGCCGACGAGCCTTCCCCCTTTGTGTGGGTTTATCCCTTCCGGGAATACACCACCACAGAAGACCCCCAGACGCTTCATAAAATTCTCTCCGGCGACTGGTTCATCTGTTCTGCAATTTCCAACGGTCTGCCCCTGACCACCATCGTGTCCTGCGACAACTTCCAAAAACACGACCCCGCCCTTTATCAAAAGAGCATTTTGTTGACTCCCGTTCCGGAAGCTGGCAGCGATTTTGAAGCTTGCCTTTTGGCGCGCATTGAGCAGGGACAAAAGGTTCTGGTTTACGGCGCTGCCGACCGGGCGAGCGAGGAATTTAAAAAAGCCTTCCAGCTGACCTTGACCGAGGGCATCAGCGGCGAAATACCTATGAACCCCGCTTATTTTACCGACGTACACAAGGACGGCGCATACCCCAAGAAAATGTTAGTGGGCACATTCCTGTCCGGTGGTGAGGTGAATACCAAAGCCCCCGCCGGGGCAACCCTTCTGGAAACGGAAAACGGCTACGCTTTGGCAACGGTTAATCACAATGCCATCTGGTACCGGGCAACTGTCGGCGGTCATCTGGCAGGACGGCACTCCCACATTGCCCCTGACGACGGCGGTGAATTCTTCCGGGGTGAAGTGCTTTTGCGAAAACTGCTGGAACGGTTTGGCTATCATATTCATTTCACCAAGCCAAACGGCTCTGTCAAGACCCCCATTTTGATGATCAACCGCAGCGATAACGCTCTGGTGTTCTCCACCTACGCCCCCAGCACCACCGTAGAAACCCACCTGAAATTCCCCTTGGGCGCACCGCTTCTGCTGGGCTATGAAACAGAATTGGTAAATGGCTTCTCCAGCTATCGGTTCCCCCGGGCAGAACACAAGGAATGCCGGGTATTCATCGAACAAGACGGCGGCATCGTGGAAGCCTT
This sequence comes from Oscillospiraceae bacterium, assembly GCA_017516925.1. GTDB lineage: Bacteria > Bacillota > Clostridia > Oscillospirales > Oscillospiraceae > Faecousia. The sequence goes on from JAFXAQ010000053.1 coordinate 6,270, forward strand.
CGAAGACACCCCCAGCAGCTTTAAGTTCCGCCGCCGCATTGCCGTAACAGGCTTGCAAAATGCCACCGTCCGTGTCTTCGGCGAAAGCTACTGCGCCGACCAAATCGTCGGTATGCTGAATGCCCGGAAAAACGGCTGCCGGGAAAGCGAGCCCTTCGACGGCGGCATCGTCCACTCGGAGGAATACGGCACCTACTTTGAAGCCCGGAACGTCACCGGCGAAATGCGCTTTTTAATGCCCTTCGCCCGCCATATGGACAAATAACCCTAAGTCATTTCTTCGTGTCATTGCGAGGCTAGTCTGCACTTATGGCCCCCTCTGGCGAGGGGGCTGGATTTTGCGAAGCAAAAGACTGGAGGAGAGACAATTTCCTTCCTTTTTTCTCTCCCTCCGTCTTCGCCTTACGGCGAATCCACCTCCCTCATCAGCGGGAGGCTTGCACTTCGTCCTTCCTTTGTCATTGCGAGACCAGTCCGCAGACTGGTCGTGGCAATCTCATGCCTTCCCCTTGAGGGGAAGGGGGACCGCGTAAGCGGTGGATGAGGTGTAAGCAACTTGCTATCGCAAGGTGTTTTAATTGCTGCGCAACTCGAACCTTACCGTATAATAGGGGGGCGGCACTGCTGTGCCGCCCCCCTTAAAACTTATTTACTTAAATCTCTGTAAGAATGGGACAGCCCATAGACAAGCCGAATCAGCGCATGCGGTGTCTCTCCACTTTCCGGGACATCCGTTACAGGATAGGCAGCACTTAAGGTTGCAGTAATACAGGTTGCCCGTAATCCTGCGTAGGCAGTTGCATCCAGCAATTCCGAGGGAACATTGCTCAAGTCCACAGACAGGAGCCATTCCAGGCTTCCTCCGGTAGGGTTGTCATCCTCCGTAAACCGCTTCAGCAAATCTTCCTTTGTGTATGTATTCAGCGGGCTGGGCGGATTTGTTGCCTCTACTTCATAATTTCCGGAATAGTGCTTTGCGCCATTAAAAGCTTTGCCATAGCCTTTGAGCAGCTTATCCCGCAAATCCGTTGTGATTTCCGCGCCGGCCTCCGGTGTTTCCGCTTTCAAAATATAGCAGACACCAACCGCAGCCGCACTTTCGGCGTCGCCGCCGTATACAGACAGCCGCAACTCAAATTGATGCCCCAAAAATTCAACAGGCTCATTGAGAATATACCAGCGACCATTCTTGATGTTATCCGTAAAGTCTTCCGCTTTCAGCCCAAGGGCAGGAAGCACCTCACTGAGGGGCTTACCCAGCATCTCCAGAATTTCGGCACAGTAGGGTGGATGGTCAATGGTGGGCTTTGCTACCTTCGCCCCAGACCCGGCACACCCGGCACAGAGCACCAGCGCAAGCATCAACGTAAGCAATGTTCTAAGTTTATTCATAGCAGTTTACCTCGCTTACATAAATTCAGCTGGAACGATTCCCCATCATAATGCCTAGCTCCAGCGTTAGATAAACAGTGTCCTTCTCTGTTATATGAGAAATCATTGCCTCCATCGTGTACTGTCCTTCATATCGCTCCCAAATATCCCAGTCATTCTCCAAGGCTTTCAGGTCATTTATATAGTCCTTGTGTGAAGCTTCAGCTGCCTCGTTTAAATTCCAGCGAGCACCCTCCTGCTTCAGCTTTTTCTGCTCCAGGGATTCTCGCAGCTGTTCCTCCGTTCTTTCAAAAATGCCACTGCTCACTTTCTCAGGCTCTCGCCCAAGGGCATCTCCCAACTTCTGAAACACCTGTGTAATTTCCTTTGCTGCTGCTTCTTCTGCATTTAAATATTCCGCACGATAGATAAAAGTTTGCATTTTTTCGTTAAGGTTATTGAAGGCAAGCCAAACGCGGAAGGATACACCAGCATACTCAACAGTTAACGGTGTTTTATAGTTGCAGACTTCTTCCTCCACGAGCTCTTCCGCCGTCCATCCCATTTTTGTCAGAACTTCTTCCATTGAGCAACCAATTAAGGCAGACAATTTTTTGTATTCCGGCAATTCGGAAATATTTTTGGGTGAAGCGTTATTGCCCGACCCGGAACAGCCCACACACAATAATGCGACCACCAGAATCAACCCTAGAATTGTTTTCATATGCCGTTTCATAATATCCTCTCCTTATAGAACCATCGTTGGTCTAAAACTGTCCTTGCTTAAAAATAAACATCCACCATTACATAATCCGTAATATCGAATGATGCACCGGTGCTGTTCCGCACACCAACAAGCGTATATGCAATTTCCTGCATACAGTCTCCCCCATACATCAGCAAAGCTCTATTAGAGGCTATTTCTCGCGTTCTACTATAATAAGTGTTCCGAGCAGGGTTCGTTTGTGCCTTTGTGATTCTGTATCGAGTAACTTCCCCATCATCAGAGATGCTGGTATCAATATTGGTTCCATCAAACTCACCTAAAACGCCGTAGCAGTCATAATTCATAACCAGTTCACTGATGGTATAGAGGTTATTAGGATCCTTATACATAAACATTGCAAGCTTTGGACGTATGATTCCGTAACGATCACTGCCGTAACTATATGCATAGAAGGATACGCTAAAGCTAATCTGAAAGCTATTATTAAATGGGTTAACATCAGCGCCTTCTCCATAAAAATTCGAAGAAGCTGTAACAACATCTTCAGCTGTAAAGGTTTTTAGTTCTCCATTGTCTCCAATGGCCATAAGTGCAGATTGGGTAACCAAGGCACCCTCTCTGGTTGTGGCGTAAAGAATTGTGCCCTCTTCATCTTTTGCCTTCACAATTTCCAGCTCTGTGTTCTCTTTAACCGATATACTAAAATCGGAAAGGCTTTCCCGCATTTTTGCGGATACGCTACTGCCAACAGCCCTGTATATCACTTGTGCATCTTTCTTATCATTGCTTGCACCAATTGTCGCAGCATTTGCGGACGCAGGACCAAAAAACAAAACAACCAAAGTCATCACCAATAGCAGACTTGTTATCTTTCGTAAGTTCTTCAACATAATAAACCCTCCTGTCGTAATTTCTTCTTTTGTATTTTCTCTGTTCGCACATAAGCAATGGGTTTCCCCGGAAAGCTTATGTGCGTTTCCTGTTTGCTTTAATCCTGCTCCTCCATATTGGAAAAGAGGGCTGCAAAACAACGCAGAAATCACCGCAGTGGTTATCTTTTTTCCTCGTCATTTGGCAGCACCTCCCAGCCCATATGTAAATCTGTATTTTCATTATGGCATACCGCAGTACTTTTGTCAACAACTATTTTTATTATATAGGTATTGAAACGAAAAGGCTTTTGTGTTATATATATGCTATAAGTAAGGGAGGTGTGACCCATGGCAGCAGAAAATTCTCAGAACAGCTTTCGCCGGGGCGTGTTGTCTTTGGTAATTTTGGCGCTGCTGAAAAAGGAGGATATGTACGGCTATCAGCTTGTGCAGGAAACCGCTGCTTCTACCGGCGGACGAATCGTGACACAAGAGGGCTCTTTGTATCCGGTGTTGTATAAATTGCTGGATCAAGGGCTGATTTCCGACAGGAAAGTGGTAGTGGGGCGGCGTATGACCCGGGTCTACTATCATCTGGAGCCGGCAGGAGAGACACGGCTCCGGGAGCTGACCGAGGAATATCAAGAGATTACACAAGGCATTCAAATGCTGACGGAGGGAATTGAGAAATGAAAGAATTAAAGCAGTACTACCGGGATATCTCCAAACATCTCCCTGTAGGAAGAAAACAGAAACAGCAAATTCTCCTTACCATTACCCAGTCCGTGGAGGACTATCTGGCAGCGCATCCCTTGGCAGATTTTCAGGCGGTGCAGGCGCATTTCGGCTCGCCTCAGGAAATCGCTGCCGCCTACATAGAAAATATGACCACCCCGGAAATCCTGAAAAAGTTCCGGTTCCGCAAAACGGTTCTGACCATTCTCTGTGCCACCGCTGCCACCGCCCTTTTGCTGTGGGGTGTGGTGGTTGGTACTGCATTGATAAATGAAATCACGTCTTCTGGCGGTTATGGTGTTATTGATCCCATTGAAGAATTCAACGTTACAGAGTATAATTAGGAGGAAACAAAATGAAGAAAAGACTGTTTAGTTGTTTGCTTGTGCTGCTGCTCGCCTTTGCCTTCCCGATAAATGCTATGGCAGCCTCAATCCCAAGCGCCCAAGAAGTAATTTATTTTGAAGACGGCAGCTATATTACCGTAACCCTTTCTGAAACCCAAGCCCGGGCATCCGGCACCAAAAGCGGAAATAAAACCTATCGGTATTACAATAGTAACGATGTTGAGCTATGGCGTGCAGTACTTACCGGCACCTTTACCTATACCGGCTCTTCTGCCACCTGCACAGCCTCCAGCTGCAATGTAACCATTTCAAACACCGCCTGGTACGTAGTTTCCAAAACCGCCAGCAAAAGCGGCAATACTGCCAAAGCCAGCATTGTAATGGGTAGAAAACTGCTAGGTGTCACCATTGAAAAGAAATCTGCAGAATTAAGTCTTTCCTGCAGCGCCAACGGCACACTGAGTTAATCTGCTGACAGAAAGAAATCCCTGTAAAGGGCGTGTTGCAATCGCTTTGCAGCACGCCCTTTTCCTGAACTCCTCCGTCTTCGTGTCAAAGGCTCCCTTGTGTAAAGGGAGCTGTCAGCCGAACCGGCTGACTGAGGGATTGTCACTATGCGTACAACCCCTCCGAGCAAAATCAAAGATTTTACCCACCTCCCCTTACACAGGGGAGGCTTTCCGCTGCGGCGGTAGCTTCATACAACAAAACCGCCCTGAGCAATTTTGCTCAGGGCGGTTGTTATGTGCTTTTAATTACAGAAGCTCAGCGAAGTGCTTAATGGTGCGGACCATCTGAGAAACGTAGGAGTTCTCGTTGTCGGACCAGGAAACAACCTGAACCTGAACCTTGCCGTCGGGCAGCTTGCAGACCATAGTCTGAGTTGCATCGAACAGGGAGCCGTAACGCATACCGATAACATCGGAAGAAACGATCTCGTCGGTGTTGTAGCCGAAGGACTCAGTAGCAGCAGCCTTCATAGCAGCGTTGATTTCCTCAACGGTCACAGCCTTGGAGCAAACAGCGTTCAGGATGGTGGTAGAACCGGTGGGAGTGGGGATACGCTGTGCAGCGCC
>JAFXAQ010000054.1 GCA_017516925.1 Oscillospiraceae bacterium
ACTTGGTCAAATTATTCGGGTGCAAAAATTAGCGGAACTGGAAAAATTACAGAAATAGAGTATGGCACTGGCTTTTTTACAAATTTCACTTACTCGAGTGTTTCTGGTGGTGTTGAGACACCCTATCGATATATTACCGTAGGTATAGGCAAGCACATACAAGTTCTTGTCCGACAAGAAACTTTTGATGGCTTTGCAGTGGGCGATTCTGTACGATTTGACGGTGTTATTGGAGATGGAAATGGCGTTGATATTTATGTGGTCGGCAGTGAACCTGCAAGCAATCCGCAACCTCACATTTTCAAAAACTGATTTCCCTCTTTTGGTGATAGCACCACAGGCTGCAATTAAGGACAACAAGTAATTTTGTTGGCATTATAAAGCAAAAATCCGTCCGAGAAATCGGGCGGATTTTTTGTCCACGCAGGGTAGGTTGTGATATTGACCAAGACAGGGGACGGTTCGGGAGGAAGCGGGGGGGCGGATCGTGGGTGGTGTGCAGGGAATGCATATATGCGCTCCCTATGGGGTTAATTTCCTATGGTGGTATTGAGGAATTGGATGTTTTCTGCGTATTTTACGGTCATGGGCAGCGGCTCGTAGCTTTGACCGGGGGTCATCAGGTAGCCGGTACAGGGGCGCTTTTCACACCATGTGCTGTCTGTTTGGGTGAAGCTGCAGTTTACAAAGCGGATATCCTTCACGATGGCATCCGGTCTGCCGCAGATGTAGGGTAGCTGTGGGGAGCGGCAGGTCACATTTGTAAATTCCAGATCCCGGATGCCGGCAACCTTTACCTCTTCCCGGTCACCGGCTTTGATGTAGATGGGATGGCCGGCTGCTTCAATGGAAAGATCCCGGAAACGAAAATTTTCCACAAGGGTCGCCTCTCTGCCCACATCGGTGATCTTCTCCGAACGCACCAAGGTAGGAATATACAGAGAAATGCCCACGGAGCAATCGGTCATAGTGATATTTTCCATGGCCACATCCCGAATCACGCCGTCATTGACCCAGCCGATCCGCAGACCTGCAGAGTAGCTGGTCAGCCGGCAATCGGAAAAACGGATACGCTCGCAGGGCTTGTTTTCCTTCAGAGTGGCGCTGTTGGCACGGGTGACCAGACAATCGTCAGAGCAGTGGATGTCACAGCCCGTGACGGTCACATCCCGGCTGCAGTTGATGTGCACACCGTCGTTATTGGGGTATTCCACGCTGCATCGGATGGTAATATCTTTCACGGTCACAAAATCGCAATCGTGGATCCAGTAAGACCAGCCGGCAGGCTGATTGACCATGGTCACATCCCGGATGGTCAGGTTGCGGCAGCCCACGGCAAGCACCACACGGGGAGGGGTGAAGCCGTCGATGCGCTTATATTTGCAAATGCGGTTTTCCGGGTCGGGGACAACAAAGTGCTGACCGTTGCAGTCGATGGCGCCGAAGCCGGTGATGGCGGCATTCTCACATTCGTGGAGCAAAATCAGGCAGCTGTTGCTTTTCCGGGGCGCTAACTCCCAATCCATGTGGGTCAGCTCCTTGAAGTCTTGGTAGTCTGCTATGTTTTCGGAGCCCAAAAGGGTGGCATCGGCAGCAATATGCAGCTCCACATTGCTGCGCAGCAGGATAGAGCCGATCTTGAAAATACCGCCCTCTGCAATGACCTGACCACCGCTGACGGCAGCTGCGTCGATGGCGGCCTGCACCGCTGCGGTGTCCAAAGCCCTGCCGTCACCCACAGCACCGAAATCACGGATATAAAAATTCATAAAATACCTCCAAAGAAGAAAAGAGATCGTTTTGCTTTTAGCGTTTTGCACTTTAATAAGTATAGCACAAAATAGGGGGGAAGGAAAGGGGAAATCGAACATTTTGCTGTCTGCGGTCCAGGCTGCAATTAAGGACAACAAGTAATTTTGTTGGCATTATAAAGCAAAAATCCGTCCGAGAAATCGGGCGGATTTTTTGTCCACGCAGGGTAGGTTGTGATATTGACTACCGCGTATTATAATAGCTTCGTAAAGGAGTGAAGGATATGGACACTTACGTAGCAGGTGCAACAAACACGGCCTTATCAAAAGGAAAATCTGATTATCCATAACAAACACGCCACCCGGGTGGCGTGTTTTTAAGTCCTTCTTGCCAGTTCCTGTCGAATATGGTATAATGCTGCCATTGGGGGGTAGAAAAATGCTTGAATTTTTAAATTATTTCTTTGGAAAAGGCGAAACTGTAGAGTTCACCAATTTTACCCTGGCGCATTTTATGCCGATTTTGGTTGTGGCGGGAATTATCTTTTTGATTTACCGATTCCGCAGAAACATCCGGGATCTGAAAAATGAGATGACGTTTCGTTACATCCTCGCTTTCATCTTAATTATCAGCGAAATGTCCTATTATTGGCGGCTGATTGGCATACCTGCGCTGGGACCAAACCCCATTGACCATCTTCCCATTGCGGTGTGCGGCTGGGTGGCAATCTTTGGAAGCTATATGGTCATCGGCAAATCCCAAACACTGTTTGATTTGTGCTATTTCTGGACCCTTGCCGGCTCCACCTTTGCCCTGATTACCCCCACTGTCATCTCCTACACCGGCCCAACCCGGTTCCGCTACTATCAATTCTGGGCAGAGCATCTTGTGAGCTATGTGGCAATTTTCTATATGATTTTTGTCCACAAAATGCGCCCCTACAAGAAATCTATTGTAAAAGCGTATGTTGGTCTGGGTGTTCTTGCGGCAATTGCCTATTTTGCCAACCGGCTGCTGGGTCCCGGCGCAAACTATTTGTTTATGGCACGTCCGGAGGACACCCCCTCGGTTCTGGACATTCTCCCGCCAAACTTTGCCCTGCGGCTTTTCGTAATGGCTGCTGTCATCACCGCTTTGTTCCTTCTGGCTTATCTTCCCTGGTATCTCAAGGACAAGAAGCAAACAGAAACCACACAGGCGGTTACAACATAAAAATCCAGCCCCCCGTTTCCTAACAGGAAACGGGGGGACTTTTTAGCCCATCAGGATTTTGGCAAGCTCAGAGTCCTTGTCCAGAATGATGGTTTTTTCATCTCCGGTGAGGCTTTGCTTCAGCGCATCCAGCGCCAGGGTAAACTCATAGAATTCCTTTTTCTCCGCAGAGTCGTAGGCCTTTGCCAGCATACGCATATACTCTGCCTCGCCCTCCGCCTCCAGCTTGGCAGCCTCCGCCTGGGCATTGGAAACCATAATGTTTACCTGCTTATCCACATCGTTGCGGATAATGGATGCCTCGTAATTTCCGTCTGCGGTATATTTTTCCGCCATCTGGTTTCGCTCGGAAATCATACGGGAATACACCGCATTGAGGTTGGATTCCGGCAAATCAAACTGCTTGATTTTTACATCCTCCACACAAATTCCATAGGTAGCAGCCTGTTTGTCCACTGTGGTGGTAATGCCCTCATAAATCTCATTGCGCTCTGCGCCGTCATTCATATTGATAATGTCCGCCTGGGCCAGGGTGCCCATAGCAATCTTCATTGCTGTGTAGGTAATGGCATTGAGCCGTTCCTCTGCCTTTTGAGAAGTACCCAAGGTCCGGTAGAACTGCTGCGGGTCAGAAATTTTCCACAGAATATAGCAGTCCACCGTCATAGTCTGCTTATCCGAGGTCAGCACCTCAGAAGGGGGGATATCATAAATCTGGGTGGCCTTGGAATAGTACTTCACACTGTCCACAAAGGGGATTTTAAAGTGCATACCGGCGCTGTCCACGGTGTCCACAATCTCAGAGAACCGGAAAACGCAGGCATACTGGTTTTCCGCCACTGTGTAATAGCCGCTGCCGACGACGATTAAAACCGCCAGCACAATTACTGCGATAATAATTGCTTTTTTCATCCGTTATTCTCTCCCTTCACCATAGACTCCAATGGCAGCAGCATATCCACATTGCTGCCTGTGCCGGTGTTGATATACAGCTTCACGCCGGGCAAAATCTGAGAAATCGCCTCATAATACATACGGCTGCGGGTAATTCCCGGGTTTTGCTGATACTCGGTGTACATCGCCTCAAACATCGCAACCTGCTGGGTTGCCTCGTTAATACGCTTCTGCCGCAAGAATTCTGCATTTTGCAGCAGCTTATCTGCCTGGGCCTGGGCATCCGGCAGCTTGGCATTTTGATATGCCTTGGCATCGTTGACTACCGCCTCTGCCTGTTGCTTGGCGGTTTCCACCGCCTTAAATGCCTCATTGACCTCCTGGGTAGGCGGCTCAGCATCCTGAATGCGCACATCCACCAGCGTCAGTCCAATATCATACTCCTCCAAAATCTGGGAAACCAACTCTTTCACCTGCATCTGGATATTCTCCTTGCCGTCGGTAAGCACCCCATCCACAGAAGTAGAGCCCACCACATTCCGCACCTGGCTTTGAATCAGGTTCCGCAAAATGGTTTCCGGGTCGTTGGAGGCATAAAGATAGCGCTCTGGGTTGGAAATCTTATACTCCACGAAAAAGTCCACGTTGACAATGTTGTAATCGCCGGTAATCATGGTGCTTTCCCCGGTGTTTACCGCATAATCTCCGTCACTTTCTGTGGTGTAGCCCAGTTCAATTTTCTGGTAGACATTTACATCCACCTTCTGCACCTGCTGAATACCGAAGGGCAGCTTGAAATGCAAGCCCGCATCGGTGACGTCTGTCACCTTGCCAAAGGTGGTAACCACCGCCTGCTGCTTGTCATCCACTGTGTAAAAACAGGTCAGCAGCAAGGATAGTACTGCCACCGCCGCCAGCACAAGCAAGACTGTGCGACCAAGCTTTTTCAGATCAATCTCTTTACCCCCGGAGGAGTTGGGAGACCATCTGTATGTTCCGTTTTTATCCATTTTCTGTTTCCTCCTTACATTTTATTAGCATATTTTCCGCCTCCTGCCGCATCCGGGCAGCCAACCAGGCAGTGAGCATTATCCGCAGCGCCTGCTTCACCCGTTGCTTTGCCCCGGGAACCGGTTCCTGATAATCCGCCAGCATCTTATCCAGAAGCAAATCCCGGTCCTCTTCCGAATACAGCTCCTTAACACGGGCTGCCAAACGGACAAACATAAAATACAGCTGTGTGTCATCGATGACATCGTCGCTTTCATCGTTAAGCTGTCCGTTTACATACCCCAGCAAGCCGCAAATCTGCTCCATGGGCAATATGCTTTTGAGCATATTGATGGTCAAAATACGGCAAAGCTGCTCCTGGGTATAGCGTTTTTTCTCCGGCGGCGTTAAAAAACCCCGCTTAACCCAGTTTTGCACCGTATGGGGCTCCAGCCCTGCCAGCTCGGAAACCTGACTGAGCACCATACCCCCGGCTAAGAACATCGCATCAAACAGCTGTGCAATATTCTCCGTCTCTTGGCGGGATTTTTTGAGCACCGTTCCGGGGATCGTCCATTCCATCTGTATTCACCTCCATAATTATGGTACCTTGATAATATCATATGGTCACGTGACTGTCAATAGCAATTTAATAACTTTTTGTAAACAAATATTGCCTTTTCCGTTATTTTGCTCTTTACGAACAGTCAAAAGTGTTGTACAATATACTATATGTATAATGCAGGAGGTGTGGGCTCGGTGAATTGCCTGAAATGTGGAAGAGCGGCAAAGGAAGGACAGGTGTTCTGTCCCGATTGTCAGGAGAAGATGGCAAAGCATCCTGTGAAGCCAGGTGCCGTTATCCACCTTACCCACAGAGAGGTGCCTCTGCCGGACAAAAAATCTGCAGCTAAGAGCCGGGAAGCAACGCCGCAGGACCAGCTTTTACAGCTGCGCAAAATGATACGCTGGCTGGCAGCAACAATCACCTTGTTGTCCCTGCTGCTGTGCGCTGCTGCCGGAATGCTCATACATACCCTCACAGAGGAGAGCGCTGTCCCGGCAATTGGGCGGAACTACACCACCGCCCAAACCCCAAAACCCTGAATGTTTCACGTGAAACATTCCCCAACACCACTTGTTTCACGTGAAACAAGCTTGAAAGGAACACACTATGGGTAAAATACTTGCTGTGGTAAATCAAAAGGGCGGTGTAGGAAAAACCACCACTGCTGTGAACCTGACTGCCACGCTGAAAGACCTTGGAAAAAAAGTTTTGCTTTGCGACTTTGACCCACAGGCAAACGGAACCTCCGGTTTGGGCGTAGATAAGCGCCGTTTGAAGAACTCCGTTTATGATGTAATTATCAATGAAATTCCTGCTGCAGACGCTGTTGTTTCCACCCCCTATGGAGACGTGCTGCCATCCTCTGCAGATTTGGCTGGCGCCGCCGTGGAATTACTCACGGTTAGCGAGCCTAATTTCCGGTTAAAAAATGCACTGGACAGTATCAAAAACAACTACGATGTGATTTTCATTGACTGTCCGCCCTCCTTGGAATTGCTGACCGTCAATGCTCTGGCTGCTGCAGACGGCATATTGGTGCCGGTGCAGTGTGAATATTTCGCCCTGGAGGGCTTGGCGGACCTGATGACCACCCTGCGACTGATTAAAAAGAAAATCAATCCCGCCTTGGAAATCTTCGGTGTCGCCTTAACGATGTTTGACGGACGCACCAATTTTTCCACCCAGGTTGCCCAGGAAGTGCGTCGGCATTTCCCCGGTAAGGTTTTTGCCAACGTCATTCCCAGAAATGTCCGCCTGGCAGAAGCCCCCAGTCACGGTCTGCCGGTAACGGTTTATGACAAGCATAGCCGTGGTGCTGCCGCTTACAAGGCTATGGCCGAGGAAGTTGTAAAAAAACTGAAATACTAAAGAAAGGGTGATTTTGTGCCCCCGAAAAAAGGATTAGGCAGGGGAATGGGCGCCCTCATTCCCATTGAGGAAGAAATTCCCGCAGAGAGCAGCGCCTATCGGCTTTTGCCACTGCACCGGGTAGAGCCCAATCCGGGTCAGCCCCGTCATCAGTTTGACGAGGAAGAACTGCAGGCGCTGGCAGATTCCATATCTCTCCACGGTGTTGTGCAGCCCCTCACCGTCCGGGAGCTTTCCCCGGGATTTTTCCAGATTATTGCCGGTGAGCGCCGCTGGCGTGCCGCAAGGCTTGCAGGTCTTTCCGAAATCCCCGCTGTGGTGATTGAAGCGGATGACCGGAAGGTTATGGAGCTGGCGCTGATTGAAAACCTCCAGCGGCAGGACTTAAACCCCATCGAAGAGGCTATGGGCTACCGCAGCTTGATGGAGGAATATGGCTTAACCCAGGAAGAGGTTGCCACCCAGGTGGGAAAATCCCGCCCAGCGGTGGCAAACGCATTGCGGCTGCTGCTTTTGCCGGAAGCCATTTTGGAAATGGTGCAGTCCGGTGCGCTGTCTGCCGGTCACGCAAGAGCCATTTTGTCCGTCAAGAACGAGAAGAAGCAGCTGGAGGCCGCCAAGAAAATTATCAATTTAGGGCTGTCTGTCCGGCAGGCGGAAAGTCTCTGCAAAAACCTTTCCAAGGAACCCAGCCTGAAGCAGCAGACCATCACTCTGGCTGTGGATTACATTGCCGAGTGTGAAAAAAGCCTGTCCAAGCAGCTGGGGCGTGGTGTCAAAATTGTCAACGGCAAGCGAAAAGGCCGGTTTGAGCTGGAATATTACGGTCCGGAGGATTTACAGGTCCTTCTGGATGCGCTAATGAAGATAAAAAAATAAGGAGAGAATAATATGGAAAAGAAACTGTACCGGTCCCGGAAGGACAAGCAGATCGCCGGTGTTTGCGGCGGTATCGCAGCATATTTTAAAATCGATGCCTCTATTGTTCGCCTGATTTGGGCGCTGGCAATTCTGTGCGCAGGCACCGGTCTGCTGGCTTACATTGTTTGCGCCTTTGTAATTCCGGAGGCACCGGAGGATGATTTTGTAACTGTGGAGGAAAATGCTTAATGTTAGACATTCGTAAAATCAAGGAAAATCCCGATGCAGTCAAGGCCGGGTTGAAGGCCAAGGAAGTGGACTGCGATGCTGTTGTGGACAAAATTCTGGAGCTGGATGTACAAATCCGGAGCCTGAAAACCTCCACAGAAACCCAGACCGCCCAGAAGAACAAGCTGGCTAAGGAAAACGGCAAGCTGTTCGGTCAGAAAAAGGGCGCTGAAAAGCGTGGTGAAGACACCGCTGCTCTGGATGCGCAAATTGCCGCCAATTCTGCAGAAAGCTTAAAGCTGGATGCGGCAATCGCAGAAGAAGCGGAGCAGCTGAAAACCCTGAGTGTGGAATTTAAGACTGCTATGCTGAGCCTTCCCAACCTGCCTGACGAGGACCTGCTCCCCGGTGGCAAGGAAAACAACCAGCCCCTGCGTTATGTGGGTGAAAAGCCCGCCTTTGACTTTGAACCCAAGCACCACGTAGATTTGTGCCAGAACCTGGGTCTGATTGACTACGAGCGAGGCGTTAAGCTGGCTGGCGCCGGTAACTGGATGTACACCGGAATGGGCGCAAGACTGGAATGGGCGCTGCTGAACTACTTCATTGATACCCACACCGCCGACGGCTATGACTTTATTCTGCCGCCCCATATGCTGGAGTATATGTGCGGCGAAACTGCCGGTCAGTTCCCCAAGTTTGCCGACGAGGTTTACAAAATTGCCAACCCCACCGACGACCGCACCCACTATATGCTGCCCACCGCAGAAGCGGCCCTGTGCAGCATTTACCGGGATGAAATCCTGTCTGAGGCAGACCTGCCCAAGAAGCTGTTTGCCTACACCCCCTGTTTCCGCCGGGAAGCAGGCTCCCACCGTGCCGATGAGCGAGGTATGGTCCGGGGTCACCAATTCAACAAGGTGGAAATGTTCCAGTTCTGCAAACCGGAAGACTCCGATGCTGCTTTCGATGAGCTGGTTACCAAGGCAGAAAAGCTGGTGGAGGGTCTGGGCTTCCACTTCCGTACCGTGAAGCTGGCTGCCGGTGATTGCTCCGCATCTATGGCAAGAACCTATGATATCGAAATTCTTATCCCCTCCATGGACGGCTATAAGGAAGTCTCCTCCGTGTCCAACGCAAGAGATTATCAGGCGCGCCGTGGCAATATCCGCTTCCGCCGCGAGGAGACCGGCAAGCCCGAATTCCTCCACACCCTCAACGGCTCCGGTCTGGCAACCTCCCGTATTTTCCCTGCATTGGTAGAACAGAATCAGCGCGCAGACGGCTCCGTGGTGGTGCCGGAATGCCTGCGTAAGTATTTGGGCGGTTTGGAGATTATTGAAAAGAAATAATCCTCGCAAAAATATTATGTAAACCAAAAAAGAAAGGAAATACAATTATGAAGAAAATGAAGAAACCCTCCTGGTGGAACGAGTTTAAAGAGTTTGCCATTAAGGGCAACGCGATGGCACTGGCTGTTGGTACTATTATTGGCGCCGCCTTCAAGACCATCACCGACAGCCTGACCAACCACATCATTATGCCCATTGTCTCCATTTTCCTGGGCGGCATTGATTTCGGCGAGATGAAAATTGTGCTTCCCCGCCTGTTTGGTGAAGCGCCTCTGGACGAGGCCGGCCAACCCATCCTCAACTACCTGTACTACGGCAATTTTATTTCCGCTGTGATCAACTTCTTTATTCTGGCGCTGGTGGTTTTCTTCCTGGTCAAGGGTCTGAACCGTCTGGCTGAAATCGGCAAGAAGAAGGAAGAAGAGGCTCCCGCTGTTCCGGAAGCACCCCCTGCTCCGTCCAACGAAGAGGTTCTGCTGACAGAAATCCGGGATTTGCTGAAAAATAAGTAAAACATTTGACAAAATCCCAGGTTTTTCCTATAATAAGAAGGCTGTAAATCTGAAAACAAAGAAGGAAGGATTCTTATGTTCAAAATTGTAGGTAAGCGTGAGCTGAACGAGGCAGTGACCCTGCTGGAGGTAGAGGCTCCCTTTATCGCAAAGAAGGCAAAGGCTGGTCAGTTCATCATTTTCCGTATTGATGACAAGGGCGAGCGTGTGCCCCTGACCATTGCCGGTTATGACCGGGAAAAGGGCACTGTGACCATTATTTTCCAGAAGGTCGGTTTTGCCACCAAGGCTCTGGGCAGTCTGGAAATCGGCGAGTACATTCAGGACTTTGTTGGTCCTCTGGGCAAGCCCACCCCTGTGGAAGGCAAGAAGAAGGTCTGTGTGGTTGGCGGCGGTGTTGGCTGCGCCATCGCATTGCCCTCTGCGGCTGCTTTTAAGGAAGCCGGTGCGGAGGTTACCGTCATTGTCGGTTTCCGGAACAAGGACATTGTCATCCTGGAAGAGGAGTTTAAGGCGGTTGCTGACAACTTTATCCTGATGACTGACGATGGCTCTTACGGTCGTCACGGTCTGGTCACTGAGCCTTTGAAGGAAATGCTGGAGGCCGGCGAAGCCTTTGACGAGGTTCTGGCAATCGGACCCATTCCTATGATGAAGTTCGTATCCCTGACCACCAAGCCCTTTGGCACTCATACCAGCGTCTCCCTGAACCCCATTATGGTAGACGGCACCGGTATGTGCGGCGGCTGCCGTGTTACCGTGGGCGGTGAAACCAAGTTTGCCTGCGTGGACGGTCCCGAGTTTGACGGTCATCAGGTTGACTTTGCCGAGCTGATGAGCCGTAATAGCCTGTACCGTGGCCGTGAGGCTGAGGTTACCGAAAAGCATGCCTGCCGCATGGAAGCCATGGGCAAGGAACTGATTAAGTAAGGAGGAAATTGCAATGGCAAATATGTCTTTGGTAAAAAATCCGATGCCTGAGCAGGATCCTCAGGTACGTGCCCGGAACTTCAAGGAGGTTACCCTGGGCTACACTGCCGAAATGGCAATCGACGAAGCCAACCGCTGCCTGGGCTGCAAAAACCCCAAGTGTGTGGAGGGCTGCCCCGTCAACGTAAGAATCCCCGAGTTCATTAAGAAGATTCAAGAGGGCGACTTCAAAGCCGCTTATGAAATTATCACCTCCACCAATGCGCTGCCCGCCCTGTCCGGACGTGTCTGTCCTCAGGAGACCCAGTGTGAGTGCAAGTGTGTCCGTGGCATTAAGGGTGAGCCGGTTGCCATTGGTCGTCTGGAGCGTTTTGTTGCCGACTGGTACCGTGAGAACGTCAACGCTATGCCCGAAAAGGTTGCCTCCAACGGCAAAAAGGTTGCGGTTGTGGGTTCCGGTCCTGCCGGTATGACTGCCGCCTCCGATTTGGCAAAGAAGGGCTATCAGGTCACCATGTTCGAGGCTTTACATACTGCCGGCGGCGTGCTGGTTTACGGCATTCCCGAATTCCGTCTACCCAAGGCAATCGTGGCTAACGAGATTAAAAAGCTGGAGGCACAGGGCGTGGAAGTGATGACCAATATGGTTATCGGTCGTGTGCTGACCATCGACGAGCTGTTCGAAATGGGCTACCAGGCTGTGTTTGTGGGCTCCGGCGCCGGTCTTCCTATGTTTATGAACATCCCCGGCGAAGCCCTGAAGGGCGTTATGTCCGCCAACGAATACCTGACCCGTACTAACCTGATGAAGGCTTACGACGAGGATTACGATACTCCCATCGTCAAGTCTAAGGCTGTGGCTGTTGTGGGCGGCGGTAACGTGGCAATGGACGCTGCCCGCTGCGCTATGCGTCTGGGCGCTGAGAACGTTTACGTTGTTTACCGCCGTGGCGAAGCAGAAATGCCCGCCCGTCTGGAGGAGCAGCACCATGCAAAGGAAGAGGGCATCGAGTTCAAGACTCTGTGCAATCCTGTGGAAATTCTCGGTGACGAGGACGGACGTGCCTGCGGCATTAAGTGCATCCGTATGGAGCTGGGTGAGCCGGACGCTTCCGGTCGCCGCCGTCCCATCGAAGTTCCCGGCAGTGAGTTCGTTTTGGACGTGGACACCGTCATTATGTCTCTGGGCACCAGCCCCAACCCCCTCATTCGCTCCACCACCCCCGGTCTGGAAACCAACCGCAAGGGCTGCCTGATCGTGAACGAGGACGAAATGACCACCCGTGACGGCGTGTTTGCCGGCGGCGATGCCGTGACCGGCGCAGCCACCGTCATTCTGGCTATGGGCGCAGGCAAGAAGGCTGCCGCAGCTATTGACGCTTATCTGAATAAGTAATTACATAGTAAAAATCCCGGACTGTGAAGTCCGGGATTTTTTGTTATTTCAGACGTTTTTCCAAAGTTGCGGAAGAAAGGGCTGTTAAATGCACACGGTTAAGACCGTATTCTGTAGTAAGCACAAAGCTTTTTGGTAAGTCATCACAGGGAATCACCTGTCCCTCCTGCTCAGCCTTGGTTAAAAATTCTCTTGTGCGCTTGGAAGTGCTGGTGTTATCCATATCAAAAATACCGATAATGGAACTCTCCCGCACCGCCAAATCATTGCCAATCGAAAGATACATCTTCTTACACCCTACCCTTGCATATCCTCTGCCCATTTTAATGGGTTTCCGTCAATATATTTCCAAATTTCCAAAAAGTCTTCACGTCCTCTTACAATATGATCGTAAAAGCCTTTTTGCCAAACAGAAAAACCTGCCTGCTTTGTAACAATTCCCTTCATTTGGTTCACAACCGTTTGAATCGTAAGGGCGGTCATTGGCCGCCCGTCCTCATCTGTTAAGATTTCAAACAGTATGTGAATATGATTTGGCATCACCACAAAATTTTCCACACAAATCGCAGAATAATGTGCAGAAATATCCGTTATGGTTTTTTCTACAATCTTGCCCAATTCTGATAATTGCACATCTTCCGGGCGGCCAATGACCGCCCCTACTTGATCCCAAAATAAATTTTGTCTATTTTTTGTGCATACTGTAATAAAATATGCATTTGGACTACTGTAATCAAAATCACGCAGGCGAATTTGTTTTCTTTTTGAAAATCGTTCATTGTTTTAAGAATAATCAGGCGGCTTAAAGCCGCCCGATTTTATTGAAATTTTTTTGTTTCTGCCACGGCTAAAGCATCACAGCGGTTGTTTTTTGGGTTCTCTGCGTGGCCTTTGACCCAGTGGTAGCGGAGCTGGTGCTGCGCCGTTAGGTCAAGGAGAATTTCCCACAAATCAGGATTTAACGCAGGTTTTTTATCAGCCTTTTTCCAGCCGTTTTTCCGCCAGCTTTCCGCCCAGCCTTTACTTAGACCGTCTATGACGTACTTGCTGTCGGAATACAGCTCCACGATACAGGGCTCCTTCAGGGCTTGCAGTCCGGAAATTACGGCAGTCAGTTCCATCCGGTTGTTGGTGGTGCTTGCTTCGCCGCCAGACAATTCCTTCTCCACTCCATTGTATTCCAGGATGGCGCCCCAGCCACCGGGGCCGGGGTTTCCGGAACAAGCGCCATCGGTATAAAGTGTTACCGTTTTCACGCCTGCTCTTCCTCTTCTTCGATGGCTTCCACACGCTCCAAAGACACCAGCTGGTTGCCTTCTTCAATGCGCATAATGATAACACCCTGCACATCCCGCTTATACACATTGATGCTGGAAGCCGGCACACGGATAATCACGCCGCCGTTTTCAATGAGCATAACATCGTCGGTTTCGCTGACCACACGGCAGCCGGCAACTCTACCGGTTTTCGGGGTAATATTGTAGTTCTTAAGACCCTTACCGCCTCTGGACTGGGGAATCTTCTCCCCGTCGGGACCGGTACGCAGGTACTCCGGCAGTTCGGTACGCTTACCATAGCCGTTTTCGGTGACAGTGAGCAGGGTTTTGCCCTCCTCCACCTTTTCCGCACCGATGACAATGTCCTCGCCGGTTAACATAATTCCGCGGACACCGGCAGCGTCACGACCCATAGGACGAACATCGTTTTCGTTATAGCAGATTGCCATACCGTCCCGGGTAGCCAGAATAATATTATCATTGCCGTTTGTCCGGATAACGTTAATCAGCTGGTCACCCTCGTCCAGCGTAATGGCACGGATACCGGTCTTTCTGCGGGTATTGAGGGCAATAAAGGGAATACGCTTAACAGTGCCCTTCCGGGTGACCATCATCAGGTATTCATCCTCGTGGAATTCCCGAGTCACAACCAGCGCAGTAACCTTTTCCTCCTGCTCCAGAGGCAGCACATTGACCATTGCAGTACCCCGGGCAGTTCTGCCTGCCTCGGGAATTTGATAGCCCTTGCGATGATGGACACGACCTCTGTCTGTAAAGAACAGCAGGTGGTCATGGGTAGAGGCCACGTACAAGCTCTTAACGTAGTCCTCCTCCTTCAGATTCTGGGCATTGACACCACGTCCGCCTCTAGACTGGGTTCTGTAGAGGTCTGCAGGCATCCGCTTCACATAGCCCTGATTGGAGATGGTAAAGACACACTGCTCCTCCTCAATCAGGTCCTCAATGTCAATTTCGTCCTCGATTTCCTGAATTTCCGTCTTACGCTCGTCACCGAACTTGTCCCGGATTTCCGTCAGTTCTTCCTTCAGAACGCCCTTGAGCAGCTGGGGATTTGCCAGCAATTCGTTGAAATATTTAATTTTTTCCTGCAGCTCGTCAAATTCTGCCTGGAGCTTTTCTCTGTCAAGACCCTGCAAGGCTTTCAGGCGCATATCCAAAATTGCCTGCGCCTGCACATCGTCCAAGCCAAAACGCTCGCACAAACGCTCCTTGGCATCGTCGTAGGCGCTGCGGATAATCCGGATAACCTCGTCAATATTATCCTGGGCAATGAGCAGACCCTCCAACAGGTGGGCACGCTCCATCGCCTTACGCAGGTCAAACTGGGTGCGGCGAGTCAGCACTTCCATCTGGTAGGTCAGATATTCGTCGATAATCTGCCGCAAGGAGAGAATTCTGGGCTGCTTCTGGTCATCCACCAGCGCCAGCATAATAATGCCAAAGCTAGACTGCAGCGCAGTCTGCTTAAACAGATTGTTCAATACCACCTGGGGATTGGCTGTTTTACTCAGCTCAATAACAATACGCATACCCTTCCGGTCCGTTTCGTCACGGAGGTCGGAAATATTCTCCAAGCGGCGGTCCTTTACCTGCTCAGCAATATTTTTAATCAGCTGGCGCTTATTCACCTGATAAGGCAGCTCCGTCACGATAATACGGGTGCGGTCACTGCCAAATTCTTCAAATTCGGTACGGGCACGTACAACCACCTTGCCACGACCGGTGGCATAGGCAGCGCGGATACCGCTGCGACCCATAATGATACCGCCGGTGGGAAAATCCGGTCCGGAAATATGCTCCATCAGGTCCGGCATAGAAATTTCCGGGTCATCCAGCACTGCCAGACAGGCGTTGATAACCTCTGTCAGGTTATGGGGCGGAATATTCGTTGCCATACCAACGGCAATACCAGAGGAACCGTTTACCAGCAGGTTAGGGAAACGGCTGGGCAACACCCGAGGCTCTTTGCGGCTCTCGTCAAAGTTGGGATCCCAGTTGACCGTCTCCTTATCAATATCCCGGAGCATTTGATTACTGAGCTTCGACAGTCTTGCCTCCGTGTAACGGTAAGCAGCCGGGGGGTCACCGTCCACGGAACCGAAGTTACCGTGGCCGTCCACCAGCATATAGCGCATAGAGAAATTCTGCGCCAGACGCACCATTGCGTCATACACAGAGCTGTCACCGTGGGGATGGTACTTACCAAGCACATCACCGACACAGGTTGCAGACTTTTTAAAAGGCTTATCGGAGGTCAGACCGCTTTCATACATGGTGTACAAAATACGGCGGTGCACCGGCTTCAAGCCGTCACGCACATCCGGCAGCGCTCTTCCAACGATGACGCTCATTGCGTATTCAATATAAGATTTTTCCATTTCTTCCACAAGGTTACTCGTGGTAATCGCCTGGTCCGGGAACAGAATGTCCTCGGGCTTATAATTGCGGTTATGCTTTGCCAATTTGCGTCACCTCCTCTTAGATGTCGATATTGATTGCGTATTTTGCATTACGCTCGATCCATTCCTTACGGGGTTCTACCTGCTCACCCATCAGCACAGTAAAAATTTCGTCTGCCTTCCGGGCATCCTCCAGGGTAATCCGGCGCAAAGTGCGCTTTTCCGGGTCCATCGTGGTATCCCACAGCTCCACGGCATCCATTTCGCCCAAGCCCTTGAAACGGCTAATTTCCACCTTGGCGCCTGTTTCACCACGGAGCTCAGCAGAAACCAAATCTCTTTCCTCATCGGAGTAGGCAACACGCTCGGTTTTGCCACGCTTTAGCTTATAAAGAGGCGGCACAGCGGAATAAACAAAGCCGTTTTCAATCAGCGGCCGCATATACCGGAAGAAGAAGGTCAGAAGCAGGGTCCGGATATGGGCACCATCCACGTCCGCATCGGACATAATGATGATTTTATGGTAGCGGAGCTTTTCCAAATTAAAATCTTCACCGATACCGCCACCCAAGGCGATTATCAGGGGAGAAAGCTTGTCGTTACCGTAGATTTTATCGGCTCTTGCCTTTTCCACGTTGAGCATTTTACCCCACATTGCCAAAATTGCCTGGAACCGGGAATCTCTGCCCTGAATGGCAGAGCCTGCAGCGGAGTCACCCTCGACGATGTACAGCTCGCACAAAGCCGGGTCTTTTTCATTGCAGTCCTGCAGCTTATCCGGCATACCGCCGGACTCCAGTCCGGTTTTGCGCCGGGCATTGTCTCTTGTCCGACGGGCTGCCTCTCTTGCCCGGTTTGCCATCATTGCCTTTTCCAAAATAACCTTGGCGGTGGCAGGATGCTCTTCAAAATAGGATGCCAGCTGTTCGCCCATAATCTGCTCCACCAGAGTACGGATATAGGCATTACCCAGCTTTGCCTTGGTCTGACCTTCAAACTGGGCGTCGGTCAGCTTTACGGAAATAACGGCAGAAATACCTTCCCGGCAGTCCTCGCCGGAAACCTTATCGTCACCCTTGATAATACCCACCTTGGCGCCATAAGCGTTGAGCACACGGGTCAGGGCCGTCTTAAAGCCGGTCTCATGCATACCGCCCTCAGGAGTACGCACATCGTTGGCAAAGGATTGAATGGTTTCATTGTAGTTATCGTTATACTGAATGGCGATTTCCGCGCTGGCATCATCCTTGGAGCCACTCATATAGATGATATCTGTGTGGATAACCGTCTTTTTCTTGTTGGTAAATTCCACAAACTCCCGGATACCGCCCTCGTAGCACATGGTTTCCGTTTGAACTTCCTCTTCCCGGGCATCGGTGATGGTAATGGAAAGACCGGCATTGAGGAATGCCTCCTCCCGCATACGCTCGTGGAGGGTCTCATAGCTGTAGATTACCTCATCAAACATCTCCGGGTCCGGCTGGAAGGTCACTTCGGTACCGGTTTTGTCCGTTTTGCCCACAATCTTCATTTCCTGGGTAATCTGACCCCGGGCAAACTTCATTTCATAAATATTGCCGTTCTTGTAAACCCGGGCAGTAAGCCATTCAGAAAGGGCATTGACCACAGAGGCACCCACACCGTGCAGACCGCCGGAGACCTTATAGCCACCGCCGCCGAACTTACCGCCTGCGTGGAGCACAGTAAACACAACCTCCAGAGCAGGCTTGCCGGTCTGGGGCTGAATATCTACAGGAATACCACGACCGTCATCCGTGACGGTCACGGAGTTGCCGGGGTTGATGGTAACGGTAATGTGCTTACAGTAGCCTGCCAATGCCTCATCAATGGAGTTATCCACAATTTCGTACACCAGATGGTGCAAACCGGAAGCAGAGGTGGAACCGATATACATACCGGGGCGCTTGCGAACAGCCTCCAGGCCTTCCAGAACCTGAATTTGCTCACCGCCATATTCCTGTGTTACTTTCGTTTCGTCAGACATAATACATACTCCTTCATTAGGGTCATTTGACTGCGCCGTTTAAAATTTCAATGGTTTTTCCTAATTTTGTAAATCTCCCAGGCTCGCAGCAGGTAATAAAAACCTGCCCCTCGGTAATTTGATTTAACACAAAGTCCTGCCGTCCCGGGTCCAATTCCGACAGCACATCATCCAACAGCAGCACCGGCAGCTCCCCGGTCTGGCTTGCCATCAGCTGACGCTGTGCCAGCTTCAGGCTGATGGCGCTGGTACGCACCTGACCCTGGGAACCAAAGGCTTTCAAACTCAAGCCCGACAAAGAAACGTCAAAATCATCCTTGTGGGGTCCGGTTAAACATTGGTTACTCTCCAGCTCTGCCCGATAATGGCTTTCCAGATGGCTTTGCAGCTGTCCGGTGAGCACATCCACCGGGGCAAAGGGGTCATCTACCGTGGAAACTGTCCGATATTGTAAGGAAAACTCCTCTTTCCCACCGGAAAACAGCTGATGATATTTTTTTGCGTGCTGAAAAAGTCCTTCATAATATCTGGCACGGTAGGAAATCAGCAGCGCACCCACCTGACACAGCCGGGTGTTGTACTCCGGCAAAATTTCCAAAAGCCCGGGATTTTCGTACCGGTCCTTCAAAATTTTGTTTTTCTGCTCCAAAATCCGGGTATATTCCGTCAGCGCAGCTTCATAATTGGGTCGCAGCTGACAAAGGCAGTGGTCCGTCATTTTTCTCCGGGCAGAGGCTCCGGCTTTGAGCACCATCAGGTCCTCCGGACAAAAAAGCACTGTTTGCAGAACACCGGATATTTCTCCGGCGGTTTTTTTCTTCACACCGTTGAGATATAACTGGCGGGGTCTTGCAGTGGGAAACAGCAGCCAGCGCAGGCTTTGCGCCCGTTCCTGAGAAAAAATATTGCCCTCCAGCTGTCCAACCTCTGCCCCTAATTTGATAAGCTCTCCGGTTTTTTGGGTACGGAAGCTTTTTCCGCTGCCCAAATAAATCACTGCTTCCAGAAGATTGGTTTTTCCCTGGGCATTGTCACCCACAATCAGGTTAACACCCGGGTCAAAATCCAACGACAAGGCACTGTAATTCCGGAAATTTTCCAGCGTAATATCCTTTAGCTTCATTGCTTTTCTATGCAATACAGGCTTTCTTCAAAAGAAAATTCGTCCCCGGGGTACAGCTTTTTTCCCCGCATGGTGCAAATTTCTCCGTTTACCTGCACAAGTCCCTCCTGAATAACCGCCTTTGCCATACCGCCGGAGGCGGTGGCATTGGCAAGCTTCAGGGCTGCTTCCAATTTAATAAACTCTGTCTGAATTTTCAGGTGCATTTTGTTGTTTTTCATATCAGGTCGTAATCCTCACAGGCAGAACCATATAAGAGAAGTCCTGCTTTTCATCCACAGGGGTCATCACAATGGGACTGATGCCGTTGGTCAGCTCCAAAACAACCTCTTCACTGGGAACTGCCCGCAAATCATCGCACAAATACCGCACATTAAAGCCAATTTCCAGTTCCTTGCCGTCACCTGCCAGGGAGCAACGGTCCTCAGCGGCGCCGATGGTGGTGTTGGTTTTCAGCAGCACAACCTGGTCCGAGAACACGCACCGCACAGGGCTTTTATACTTTTCAGAAACAATCAGGCCCACACGCTCAATGGAGGAGGTCAGCTCTGCCACATTGGCAGTCAGCTTCACAGGGCAATTGGAGGGCACCACCCGGCGCCAATCCAAAAATTCGCCCTCCAGCAGGCGGCAAATCAGGGTTGCCTCCCCAATACGGAACATGATATGCTTGCTGCCCAGGGTAAACGCTGCTGTTTCATCGGTGTCCTGCAGAATTTTTTCCACTTCCTTCAATCCCTGAGCAGGCACCACAAAGGAAAGCTCACGGCCGGTGGCTTCCTCCGTGTGATAGGTACGGCGCGCCAGACGGAAGCCGTCCACAGCAATGGCGGAAACCGCATTTTGCTCCACCTCAAATTTCACACCGGTATGGATAGGTCTGCCCTGGTTTTCCGAAACAGAGAAAATCGTTCCGGAAATCAGGTCCTTCAAAGCCTCCTGGGGAATCCGGATGCTTCTTCCCTCGCCCACATCCGGCAATTCCGGATAATCCTCTGCGCTTTCTGCAGAAATGGAGAAGGAAGCGTAGCCGGCACGGATGGAAACCTTAAAGTTTTCATCCACAACCACCGTCACAGGACCCTCCGGCAAACGGCGGATAATATCACCGAACAGCTTTGCCGGCAGCACACAGGTACCGGGGTCAGAAACCTCCGCATCAATTTGGTAGGTAATGGCTGTTTCCATATTAAAGCCTGTTAAATGCAGACCGTTTCCTGCCTGGCATAAAACACCCTCCAAAACGGAAATTGCGCTTTTTTGCGCCACGGTACGGCTGGTAATATTCAAGCCGTTCATCAGCATACTTTTTTCACAGATAAAACGCATGGAATACACTTCCTTTTCTGTTTAATATAAAAAATTTATATAAATAAATAAAATAAGGCAGTAATAATAGCAGTAGGGATTTTTTTTGTGGAAAACTGTATTTTCGCTTACGGCTGCAAGGATTTTTTATCCACAGGCATTTTGTGGAAAGAAATAACTTTTCCACAGCTTCTGTAGAGACAAAGGAGAAAAAGGGTTTTCCACAGATTATTTATCCACTTTCCACAAGGGTTGTTTATAACCGGGAATTGATATTTGCGGTAATGTCCCGGATATGGTTTTTCAGGTTTTCATCTCCGGTTTTCAGGGCTGTTTCCACCTTCTTAATGGAGTGAAGAACGGTGGAATGGTCTTTGCCCAGCTCTTTACCGATATCGGTGGTGCTCAGGTTTGTCAGCTTTCGGATTAAATAAATGGCAACCTGACGGGCTTCTGCGGTTCCCTTGTTACGTAAGGTACCCCGCAGAGTCTGCTCATCCACAGAGTAGAAGCTGCAAACCTGGCTGATAATCAGGTTCGGCGTAGGCAGTGCGTTACCTTCGCTCTTGTACATCTCGGAAATGCAGCGAGCCACATTTTCCAGAGTCAGCTCCATAGCATTAAGGTCCACATATGCCCGGAGCTTCTTTACGGTGCCTTCAATTTGCCGTACATTGTTGGTCACATTCTTGGCAATGTAATCGCAAATTTCCACGCTTAAATCCAGCGCCAGGGAGATGGCCTTGTTTTTAATAATTGCCATCCGGGTTTCATAGTCCGGAGGCTGAATGTCTGCCAGCAAGCCCCATTCAAAACGGGTGCGCAATCTGTCCTCCAAGGTCAGCATATCGCCGGGCTTCCGGTCAGAGGTCATCACAATTTGCTTGTGTTCTTCATAAAGCTTATTGAAGGTGTGGAAAAATTCCTCCTGTGTGGACTCCTTACCGGCAATAAACTGAATATCATCAATCAAAAACAAATCTGCTTCCCGGTATTTGTTCCGGAATTCAATATTTTTACCGCTTTGGATGGCAGAAATCAGCTCATTGGTAAACTGGTCACCCTTGATATACACCACATTGGTATCGGGATTGCCCTTCCGGATTTCATTGGCAATGGCGTAAAGCAGATGGGTTTTGCCGATACCGGGAGGTCCGTAGATAAACAGAGGGTTGTAGGTCTGACCGGGGTTGTTGCTGACGGCAATGGCGGCACCGTGGGCAAACCGGTTGGAAGGACCTACCACAAAATTATCAAAGGTAAACTGGGGATTAAAGTCCATAGAGCTTTTCTGGGCACCCTTGGAACGGTAAACCTCCAGCTCGTCCTCACCGAAGACAATCAGCTTGGCATCGGAATTGAAAATTTCCTTTAAGGCATCCTGAATGTGACCGGCATATCGGGTGGCGATAATTTCCCGGTGAAACTCCAGAGGAGAGTGAATAATCAGCTGTTCTTCATTCAGCTCGATAATATCCACATCGTCAAACCAGGTGGAAACGGTAACAGCATCCATATGCTCTTCCAGATAATTTAAAATTTTCGCCCAAACATAGGCAGAAGATAACATAAAAACGGCTCCTTTCGTCTATTTCAAGCCCTGGAAAAGGGTATAACTATTCACCGTAAATTTTATCACATTTTTGCAAAAAAAACAAGTAAAATTATCCACAAGACCTGTGGAAAAAAGTAAAGCTTTTTCAAGGGTTTTTGGGCAAAAAAAAGAGACCGCAAAAGCGGCCTCTTTTTGGTAGATTTTTTCTGAAATTACACCAGCGCGGCAGTGATAATTGCCATCTTGTACACCTCGTCTGCATTACAGCCGCGGCTCAGGTCATTGATAGGCGCAGCCAGACCCTGCAGGATGGGACCGTAAGCTTCAAAGCCGCCCAGACGCTGGGCAATTTTGTAGCCGATGTTGCCTGCTTCGATGCAGGGGAAGATGAAGGTGTTGGCATAGCCGGCCACAGGAGAGCCGGGGAACTTCAGCTGACCGACCTCGGGAGCAACCGCAGCGTCAAACTGCATTTCGCCGTCGATCATCAGCTCCGGGTCCATTTCCTTGGCAACGATGGTGGCATCGTGGCTCAGCTGCACAGTGCCGCCCTTGCCGGAGCCGTTGGTGGAGAAGGAGAGCATTGCAACCTTGGGGTCAATGCCGAAAACCTTGGCGGTCTTGGCAGTTTCCACAGCAACCTCAGCCAGCTTCCGGGCAGCGGTCACAGTGACGTTGCCTTCCTTGTCCACGCTGTCCTCATAGCTGAGGTTGATAGCGCAGTCGCCCATAGCGATTTTCTCGTCGCCACGAACCATAATGAAGCAGGAGGAAACCAGGTTTGCGCCCTTCTTGGTCTTCACCAGCTGCAACGCAGGACGGACGGTATCGGCGGTGGAGTAGGTAGCGCCGCCCAGCAGGGAGTCAGCGTAGCCCATTTTCACCAGCATGGTGCCGAAGTAGTTGCCCTTGGACAGCGCCTTGCGGCAATCCTCAGCGGACATCTTGCCCTTACGCAGCTCCACCATCTTTTCTACCATAGCATCCATACCCTCGTAGGTAGTGGGGTCGATAATTTCCACACCCTCGATATTGAAGCCACCCTTGGCAGCATTTGCCTTGACCTCTTCGACGTTGCCGATGAGGATGGGGGTCAGAAAGCCGCCCTCTACCAGTCGGGCAGTTGCCTCCAGAATACGGGCATCGTGACCCTCGGTAAAGACAATTTTCCGGGGATTGGCCTTCAAAGTCTCAATCATTGCATTAAACATTTTTATTCTCCTCCATTAACGGGCATTGTGCCCAAATTTATACAGATAAATTATACATCAAAAATCCTTGGTGTGCAACTGTTTCCGGGCAATAAATATTTATAAAAATTTAATTTGCTATTTCCTATAGTTTTTGCTATGATAAAAATGAAAAAACCTATGAAGGAGGGATCTGTATGAATTGGGCTGCGTTCATCTGGCTGGTGCTGTTTATCTTATTTTTGATGGCAGAGGCCTCTACGGTTGTGGTGATATCTCTATGGTTTGCCGTAGGCGCACTGACAGCAATGATTGCCAGCTTGCTTGGAGCAGAGCTTTGGCTGCAGGCAGTTCTGTTTGCGGTGGTTTCCATTGTTTTGCTGTGTGCACTCCGGCCGATTGTAAGAAAGTATTTTACTCCGAAGCTGACCAAGACCAATGTAGATGCCCTGGTGGGCACCTCCGGTCTGGTTACGGAGAAAATAGACAACACCTTATCCCGGGGACGGGTGAAGCTGGGGGCGATGGAATGGACCGCCAGAAGCACTTCCGGGGAGACGGTGGAAGTAGGCACCTTAGTCCGGGTGGACCGGATTGAGGGCGTTAAGGTATTCGTTACTCCTGTGGAAGTAACGGCACAGGTAAAATAATAAGGAGGTTTTTGTATGGAATGGATTGTTATTGGTGCGGTTTTGGTAATTTTATTTTTGATTATTATTTCCAATATTGCGGTTGTTCAGCAGTCCCGGGCGTATGTTATTGAGCGTTTGGGTGCGTTCCAAAGTGTTTGGGGTGTAGGCCTGCACTTTAAAGTTCCCTTTATTGACCGGATTGCCCGTCGGGTGTCCCTGAAGGAGCAGGTTCTGGACTATCCGCCCCAGCCTGTGATTACCAAGGATAATGTTACCATGCAAATTGATACCGTGGTGTATTTCCAGATTACTGACCCCAAGCTGTATACCTACGGCGTAGAGCAGCCGATGGCGGCTATGGAAACCCTGACGGCTACTACCCTGCGTAATATTATCGGCGATTTGGAGCTGGATCAAACCCTTACCTCCCGAGACGTGGTCAATACCAAGATGCGTGCCATTTTGGACGAAGCCACCGACCCCTGGGGCATTAAGGTCAACCGTGTGGAGCTGAAAAATATTCTGCCTCCTCAGGACATCCAAAGCTCTATGGAAAAGCAGATGAAGGCAGAGCGTGACCGCCGTCAGGCAATCCTGCAGGCGGAGGGTCAGAAAAAGTCTGCAATCCTGATTGCAGAGGGTGAAAAGGAGTCTGCTATTTTGCGTGCAGACGCAGAAAAGCAGGCAGCCATTTTGAAGGCAGAGGGCGAGGCACAGGCCATCCGCACGGTGCAGCAGGCACTGGCAGATTCTCTGCAGATGCTCAACGAAAAGGCGCCCAATGATCAGGTGATTAAGCTCAAATCCATCCAGGCGATGGAAAAGGTGGCTGACGGAAAGGCAACCAAGATTATCATTCCCAGCCAAATGCAAGGTATGGTAGGCTTGGCAAACGGTATCGTTGAAGGCGTGAAGGAATAATGGCAAAGAAAGAAAAGCGGTTTCTGAAAACCTATTCTCAGGATTTGGGCAGCACCCAAATCTGGGTGGATAAGCAAACAGGTATCAATTATCTGTTTATCCAGTCCGGCTATGCCGGAGGATTGACGCCGCTATTAAACCGTGACGGCACCCCTGTGGTAACCCCGGTACCCAAAGAATACGACGAATAAGAAAAAGGGGGTGTCTCAAAATGTATGAGACACCCCCAAAAATAAATATTTATTTGTAGGGAACGGCCTATGTGCCGTTCCAAAAGTGTTTATTCTGTAATTTTTTCGGAATGACACATAGGTCATTCCCTACATATGCATTTTGAGACAGCACCTTTTCGTAAACAATCCGTAAACAAACGAAAAAAGCGGTTGAAATCTTTGCATTTTCCCATATAATAGCCTTATAAAAATCTAAAGGTGCGTTTTTATGGGAAATTGGTTTCGTAATTTTACTGCCCGGCTGGGCGCAGGCTTCCGCCATTTTATGCAGGGCCGGTACGGCACAGACAAGTTAAATACCGCAATTTTGCTTGCCGGTGTGGTCGCCTGCCTGCTGTCTATGTTTTTACGGCTGCCTCTGCTGAACTGGCTGCTGACCCTTTTTTCCTATGTGTGTATGGGCTGGGCAATTTTCCGGATGCTCTCCCGGAACACCTACAAGCGGTACGAGGAAAACCGGAAATATCTGCGCCTTTTGGACCAGCTGAAGGACAAGGAGCATAAATATTATGCCTGTCCCCGGTGCCGCCAGACAGTGCGTGTCCCTCGGGGAAAGGGGAAAATTTCCATCACCTGTCCCAAGTGCAAAGAAAAGTTTATAAAGAAAACATAACAGGCATTTTAGCGCCTGTTCGGTCTATCTAAAAAGCATTTTTTGATAGACTGACAGAGGTCAAAGGAGCACCAAAGACAAGCAACTCGAACCTGTAGACGTACAGATGGTACGGTAAGGTTCGCGTTGTGCAGTAAGGCAAAACACCTTGCGTAGCAAGTGCTTTTTCACAATCCCTCAGTCAAAAATCAAAGATTTTTGCCAGCTCCCTTTACACAAGGGAGCCTTTTTAAAATCCCATATAAATCTGTGTTTTGATGGTTTGGGGGTTCTTTGACGCTCTGAACAGGCGTTTTAGCGCCTGTTTTTTCTTATTGGGATTGACGAAGTGAACAGACCGGGGTAAAATAATAGAAAGATTTTTAGGGGAGGTATTCTATGCAACATAAGATTTTGAAAATTGACCCCTATTTGACGCCTTACCGCAAGGATTTTGATTTGCGGATGGAAAATTACGAGAAAAAGAAAAAAGAAATTCTCTCTGCTGGACAGAGCCTTTCGGATTTTGCCAATGGGCATACCTATTTTGGCTTTCACCGAGCCGATGGCGGTTGGTGCTACCGGGAGTGGGCGCCGGCGGCGGACAGGCTTTATTTAACCGGTGATTTTTGTAATTGGCAGCGGTATGCCCACCCAATGACCAAAAAAGAAAACGGCGAATTTGAGCTGTTTTTGCCGGGAGAAAATGCCCTGCCGGAGGGTAGCCGGGTGATGACGGTGGTGCAAAACGGACAGCAGGAGCTGGAGCGAATTCCGGTGTATATCACCCGGGTAGAGCAGGAGCCTGACGGCGCCTGGAACGGTGTCATCCGGCACCCAAAGGAATTTCCCTGGACGGACGGGAAATTCAAGCCCAAAAAGGACTTATTCATTTACGAATGCCATATCGGTATGGCGCAGGAAGCGGGAAAAATCGGTACCTACCGGGAGTTTACCGACCATATTCTGCCCCGCATTAAAAAATTAGGCTACAATACCATTCAGATTATGGCCATTATGGAGCACCCCTATTATGCCTCCTTTGGCTATCAGGTGACGAACTTTTTTGCCCCCTCTTCCCGGTTTGGCGAGGCAGAGGACCTGAAAAACTTAATCAACACCGCCCACGAAATGGGAATTGCGGTGCTTTTGGACGTGGTGCACTCCCACGCCTGCAGCAATACCCGGGAGGGTATCAACGAATTTGACGGCAGTGACTGTCAGTATTTCCATCAGGGTACCCGGGGAGAGCATTCTGCCTGGGGCACCAAGTGCTTTGATTACGGCAAAAATCAGGTGCTGCATTTTTTGCTCTCCAACCTGAAATATTGGCTGGAGGCGTACCATTTTGACGGCTTCCGCTTTGACGGTGTTACCTCGATGCTTTACCTGAACCACGGTCTTGGGGTGAGCTTTACAAGCTATGACAGCTATTTTTCCATGAATACCGACACCGAAGCGGTAACCTATTTGCAGCTGGCAACGGAGCTTGTCCGGGAGGTAAAGCCCCAGGCGATTTTGATTGCGGAGGATATGTCCGCTATGCCGGGTATGTGCCTGCCGGTCAAACAGGGTGGTATCGGCTTTGACTACCGTCTGGCCATGGGCGAGCCGGATATGTGGATTAAAACGGTGAAGGAAATCCCGGACGAAAGCTGGGATTTGGGGTATCTTTATTTTGAACTGACCCAGCGCCGACCCAAGGAAAAGGTCATCGGCTACTGCGAGTCTCACGATCAGGCGCTGGTGGGGGATAAGACCTTGATGTTCCGTCTGTGCGACCAGGAGATGTACTGGCATATGGGGAAGGCTGACCAAAGCCTGGTGATTGACCGGGGTATGGCGCTGCATAAGCTGCTCCGGCTGCTGACAGTAAGCTTAGGCGGCGAGGGCTACCTGACCTTTATGGGTAACGAGTTCGGCCATCCGGAGTGGATTGATTTTCCCCGGGAGGGGAACGGCTGGAGCTACCATCATTGCCGACGTCAGTGGTCACTGGCAGATAACAAGGACCTGAAATACGGCTATTTGCAGGAATTTGAAAAGGAAATGGTGAAAACAGCCAAAAAGCTGAAGCTGTTCAAGGGCAATCCCCAACAGCTGTGGCTGGATAACCATGCCAAACTCCTGGCATACCGGAAGGGACAGGGTATTTTTGCCTTCAACCTGCATACGGAAAAATCCTACGAGGGCTTTTTCCTGCCGGTGGGAGAGCCGGGGGCATATCAGGTGGTTTTTGCCTCTGACGATTTCTGCTTCGGCGGGCAGGGCAGAATTTACCACAATTGCTATGAGGCGGTTTGGCAGGACGGAAATTGGGGCGTAAAGTTGTATTTGCCCTGCCGCACAGCGTTGGTATTAAAAAAGATAGGATAAAAAACATGAAAAAGAGAATGCTTTTGTGGCTATTGTTGCCGGTGCTTTTGTTTGGCTGCCGGCAAGCGCCGGTTCAGGAGGCTATTGCAAGCCTGCCGGAAACCACCCAGATGGAAACTACCGAAGAAACCGTACCGGAAACAACGGTAGAGGAAAAAATCACGGTGTATCCGGGGGCTACGGAGTATTTCCTGGGGGAGATTACGGACTATTCCTGGGAGCAGGAATTTCCGCCGGAATACGTGATGATACATTTCTGCAGCGCAGTGGTGAACCATTTCGATGACCCCTATAACCACGAATACGTGCGGCAGACCTTTACCGATGCCGGTGTCAGCGTGCATTATATTGTGGACCGGGAGGGACAGATTTTCTGCTACATTCCCGAGGACCGTTCCGCCTGGCACGCAGGCTACGGCACCTGGCTGGACGATGAAAAGTACACCAATAAAATGAACAAGTACTCCATTGGTATCGAGGTAATGGGTATGGGTACCTACAAGGAGATGTCCGGCTACCTGCATAAATGGCAGTACAATAAAATTCCCAAGGAGGATTTGGGCTTTACCGATGCCCAATATGCTGCGCTGAAGGATTTGGTGGCAGATATTTGCCAGCGGCATAATATCCCTCTGGACAGGGACCACGTGATTGGTCACGACGAGTTCAGTCCCAAGAAAAATGACCCGGGAGAGCTCTTCCAGTGGGACCGGATTATCCCTGCAAGGGGGGAGCCTTGTCCTGTGACCGTAGAAACGGAGTTTACGGTGGATGATGGCTTGCATGTAACTGTTACCAACGAGAGCCAAAAGGAAATTGACAGCATCGCAATCTATACTTTGTGGTATGATGGGGAAGGTCAGCCGGTGGACGTAGCCGGGGAGCTGGCGCCCAATGCGATGCGGGATACCTTGCCGGAGGTGGGCAAGGAAAAAATCAGCAGCTATATTTTCCCCACAGTGGAAGGGGCAACACAGGCAAAGCAGGTGGTAGGTGCAATTTACTACACCGACGGAACCTCCTGGGAAAAAGAAAATCTTTCCCAATGGCTGATTGAGCACATCTGCATTACAAAATAAAAAAGCGGGTGTCTCAAAATGTATGAGACACCCCCAAAAATGAATATTGATTTGTAGGGAACGGCTTATGTGCCGTTCCCAAAAGCCTTTTCTGCCAGGCTTACATAAACCTCCGCATCCTTGTGAATGTAATCAATTTGTTCCTGGGTCAGGGGCTTGACCACCGTTGCCGGGTTTCCCAAAATCAGCGACCCTGCCGGGGCATTCATTTTTCCGGTAACCAAAGCCCCGGCGCCTACCATGCAGTTGTCCCCAATGACAGCGCCGTTCAGCAAAATACTGCCCATACCGATGACGCAGTTGTTTCCCACGGTGCAGCCGTGCAAAATGGCGCCGTGTCCCACCGAGCAGCCGGTACCCACGGTAACCTCCTCGTGTAAAACGCAGTTATCCTGAATGTTAGAGTTATCTCCCACGGTAATTTTTCCCATATCTCCCCGGAGGACAGCTCCGTGCCAGATGCCTACGTTATTTCCCAATGTCACATCTCCCGTGACGGTGGCCCCGGGGGCAATATAAACCTTTTTTTCCATAATCATACCTCGTTTTTTCTTTAGTGTAACACAATAAACCTGAAGAGGCAAGCCTCTTCAGGTTTATTATTTTGCCTGCAATGAGGAAAAACAGGCAAAGCCCATATGCGGTTATCAGTCCTCAAGGTCCTTCTCGCTGTGGATGATTTTGCCGGTGAAGGCATCAATGTCATAGTCATAATCGTAGCTACCGGCTTCAAAGGAAATTTCGTAAATCAAGGTTCCCTTCTCGTTATCCAGCTCCACGTCCAAATCCCGGACATCGGCAGCTTTTACCTTGGCGTGGTCAAAGGCGATGGATGTTGCCTTGTCAGCGGAAATTTTTTCCTTAGTGTCGGCGCTGACAACCTCTTCGGGTTTCGGGTCTGCCTCGTTGGACGCAGCCGGTACTTTCTTTTCCGGCTCCTTTTCGCTTAGCAGGATGCTTCCGGTGTAGGCATCGATATGATAGTCGTAGTCATAGTCCGTGGTCTCAAAGGAAATTTCATAGACCAGCTGAGCGTTTTCGGTGTCCAGGTCAATATCCAGGTCCCGGATGTCAGCCTCCTCCACCTGGGCGTGCTTCAGAGCAATGACCTTTGCCTCCTCCTGGGTGAGCTTTTCCTTAGTGATTGCCTGGGTTTCCGTGGGCGCCGGTGTGGTTTCCACAGGCGCTTCGGTGGTGGTTGCCACCGGTGCCGTGGTGGTCTCCGGGATGGTGGTGGGTGCTTTGCTGCTGACACAGCCGGTCATCGCCAATACCAAAATCAGAACAATCGCAGTCAAAATATGCTTTCTCATAGAAAATTCCTCCTTTGTTTGGGACAAAAGACCGGGCAGAGCCTATGTTCTGCCCGGTCGGTTTATGCAAGGGGCGACCGGGGTCGCCGATTGATTTTTACTTGAAATATCTTTCAAGCAGGCCCTTCAGGGCAACGCCGTGGCGAGCCTCGTCACGAGCCATCTCGTGAACAGTGTCGTGGATGGCGTCCAGGCCGTTCTTCTTAGCGCAGCTTGCCAGGTCAAACTTACCCTGGGTTGCGCCAAACTCGCAGTCCACGCGCCAAGCCAGGTTGTCCTTGGTGGTAGCCTTCATATTGGGCTCCAGGTCCTCACCCAGTAGCTCTGCAAACTTAGCAGCATGCTCAGCTTCTTCGTAGGCAGCCTTTTCCCAGTACAGGCCGATTTCGGGATAGCCCTCCCGGTGGGCAATGCGAGCCATGCACAGGTACATACCCACCTCGCTGCACTCGCCGTTAAAGTTTGCCATCAGCTGGTCAAAAATATACTTCTTGTCTTCTGCGCTGATGTCGGGATTGTTCTTCACGGTCTGTGCGTAAACGCCATACTCGTGGACGGCAGCCAGCTTCTGCTCGCCGACCTGCTCTACGAACTTGGAAGCGGGAACCTTACAGACGGGGCAGGTGAAATCGGCAGCCAGCTCATCGGCGGTGTGAACATAACCGCAAACGGAACAAACAAACTTTTTCATAATCAGTATTCCTCCAAAATATGTGTTTTATAATTTAATAATTAGTTTTCTTTTTCTTCTTCAAATTGGTCGGGGCCTACGCCGCACAGGGGGCACTCGTAGTCCTCAGGCAGCTCGTCACCTTCATAGACATAACCACAAACGGTACATACGAACTTTTTCATACTGCTTCACCACTTTTCATTAAATTTAAGCATTGACGGCACGTGCCGGAAAAAGCAACCTGGTAATCGGCAATCTTGCCTCCGCAGCAGCCCTCTGCCGCTTCATACAAGGTTTCCGGTATCTGCATTTGGTGCAGATCAATTACCGCGTCGCACTGGTTACAGATAAAATGCACATGGGGGTCGGTATTTGCGTCGAACCGTTCCACACCGTGAACCGTTGCCACACTGGACACAAGGCCCTTTTCCTTAAACAGGGCAAGGTTCCGGTAAACCGTACCCATTGCCAGGTCGGGGATTTGGGCTTTCAGATCTGTAAAAATCTTTTCCGCAGAGGGGTGGGCGTTGGTGTGGCGGAGATACTCGAGAATGGTGTCTCTTTTTTTGAAGTGCTTTGCCTGCATGACATCACCTCGTTCTTTCTAAATGAGAATAATTCTTATTTACATCCAGAGTATAGCATGGTATTTTTTCTTTGTCAACACTTTTTTGAAAATTTCCGAAAAAATATTTTTTGACAGTCCTCATAAAATTTGATACCATAATCCCCAGAGGTGAAAAGACCGTGGAAAACTACTTTGAAATACAGTGGACACCGGCGCAGGTCAATCAGGTTACCAATTTGGGGCTTGCCCACATTGGCGACGGCGTTTATGAGCTGCTGTGCCGTACCTATTTAATAAAGAAAGGCGATAAGACTGTGTTGAAGCTCCACAGAGATGCGGTGGACCTGGTAAAAGCGCCGACACAGGCAAAATTTGCCGATAAGCTGAAGCCGCTTCTGACGGAGGATGAGCAGGCCTATTATCGCCGTGGCAAAAACAGCCACACCCATGCAGCGCCGAAGTCTGCCAGCCCTCAGGAATATGCAAAAGCCACCGGTCTGGAGACCCTGTTTGGCGCATTGTATTTGTTGGGAAGGACAGACCGGCTCAACGAATTGTTTGGAATTTTAATGAACGAGGAATAATTATGGCATTTGATGCTTTTTTTCTAAAGGCGGTACTTTCGGAAATCACCCCGGTGGCATTGGGCGCCCGGGTGGAGAAAATCCACCAACCCAGCCGTGACACGGTGATTTTCCACCTGCGGTGCGAAACCGGACGGCAAAAGCTGCTGTTTGCCCCCAACCCGGCGGCGCCCCGTCTGCACTTTACTGCCTCCAGTCCGGAAAATCCGGACCAGCCTCCTATGTTCTGTATGCTTTTGCGCAAGCACCTGTCCGGTGCAAGGCTTTCCGGCATTTCCCAAATGGAAATGGAGCGTATGGCGGAGTTTATTTTTGACTGTACCGACGAAATGGGCTATCCCGTGCAGAAAAAGCTGATTGTGGAGCTGATGGGAAAAACCTGCAATTTATATCTGGTGGACGGTCAGGGGCGGATTTTGGATTGTCTGCGCCGTGTTGCCCTGGACGAAAGCGCCAAACGGGCGGCGCTGCCCGGTTTTCACTACCAAAAGCCGGAGGAAATTACCAAGCAAAACCCGGAAAAGCTTACGAAAGAAGATTATGTAAACCTATTAAGGCGCCCGGGTGCAGATGTTTTGGCAGACCGGTTGATGGACAATCTGGGCGGTTTGTCTCCTCTGGTCTGCCGGGAGGCGGTGTTGTTTGCCACCGGGGAAACAGACACCCGGGTAGATAGCTTGGAGGTGGAGGCTGTGGCAGATAAGCTGCAGCTGTTCTTCGCCGAGCACCTTGCGCACCCCAAGCCCTGGTACTATCCCCTCCCTGACGGCACACCCAAGCAATTTGCCTTCTGTCCCATTTATCAGTACGGAAAAACAGAGCAGGTAGAGAGCTTTTCCGGGCTGATGGACAGCTATTATATTGTAAAAGACCGGAAGGATGCCATGCGGCAGAAAAGCCAGTCGGTGCGAAAGACGGTCAGCAATCTGGTGCAGCGATTGACCCGCAAAATTGCGGTACAGGAAAAAGAACTGGCGGAAACCCACAACCGGGAGCGCTTGCGCCAGCTGGGGGATATTGTCACTGCCAACCTGCATAAAATCACCAAGGGACAAAGGGTTTTGCAGGCGGAGGACTTTTATGACGAGCAAATGCCGGTGATTGATATTCCCCTGTCGGTCACTTTGTCGCCCCAGCAGAACGCGGCGAAATTTTATAAAGATTACACCCGGATGAAAAATGCGGAAAAGGAGCTGACCCGGCAGCTTGCTCTGGGTCAGGAGGAACGAAGTTATCTGCAGAGTGTTCTGGAGGAACTAAACCGGGCGGAAACCGAGGCTGAGCTGGAGGAAATCCGGCAGGAGCTGCAGTCCGGGGGCTATTTGCGCAGCGACGGCAAAAAGCGGTTAAAGCAGGCAAAAAGCAAACCTATGGAGTTTGTTTCCACCGATGGCTATAGGATTTTGGTGGGCAGAAACAACCGGCAAAATGAGGAGCTGACCTTCAAAACGGCACGGCGGGACGATTTGTGGCTCCACGCTTCCAAGGTTCACGGCTCCCACGTGATTATCCTTTGCGGCGGCACAACACCCCCGGACGACACGGTGACACAAGCGGCGCAGCTGGCGGCGTTTTATTCCGAAAGCACCGGCGGTCAGAACATTGCGGTGGATGCGACCCAGGTGAAGCAGGTAAAGAAAACCCCCGGCGCCAAGCCGGGCATGGTGATTTACCACACCTACCGCACTGTCGTTGTTAACCCCTACAGGGATATTGTGGTGGACCCCTTAAATGCAGAAAAAAAGGATGGGTAACCATCCTTTTTTCTATGTAAATAGTTTATCTATTGTCTCAAAGCGGTAGCCGGCAGCTTCCCACTTGGTCAGCAGCTCGTCTAAAATCTCTGCGTTGGTTTTGGAGGTAGAGTGCAGCAGAATGACTGCCCCATTGTGGCACCGGGGCAGCAGCTTGGAAAAAGCCTGCTCTTTGGTGGGCTGGGCATCGTTGTTCCAGTCTGCATATGCCAGACTCCAAAACACTGTTTTATATCCCAATTCTTTTGCCTGACGCAGGTTCTCCTGACTGTAGTTTCCCTGGGGCGGACGGTAGAATTTTGGAAGCTTCTTCCCGGTGGTTTCCAAAAACAGCGCCTCCAAATCCGCAAGCTCCCTGGCAAAAGCCTCCGGGTCTGTAATTTGGCGCATATCCTTGTGGTGCATGGTGTGGTTGCCCACAATGTGTCCCTCCTCCACCATCCGCCGCACCAAATCGGCATTTTTTTCAATGTAATTGCCTACCAGAAAAAAGGCGGCTTTTACGTTATGCTTTTGCAAAATGTCCAGAATTTTTTCCGTGCAGCCGTTTTCGTACCCGGCATCAAAGGTCAGGTACAGCACCTTTTGTGCGGTGTCTCCTATGTAGGCGGCATCATATTTTTTCAGCTGCTCAGCCGAAACGGCTGCCTGCGGTGACTGCCCCTCCCGAGGAAAGCTCAGTCCCCAGGACCCGGTGGTTACCGCCGGAGAAAACAGCAGGCGGATGCTCATTATCACACCCAGACAAACAGCGCCCAAAATAATCCATAAATCTTTTTTCGGCATAGACAATCCCTCCCGGGACAATCTATGCCGAAAATTTTTCATTTATACAAGGCGTCTCAGCCGTTTTGTTAAAAACAGGGCGAGCCCCAGCTTGACAGCATCCGGAAGCAGATACGGCGCCACGCAGACGGCAAGGGCAGCCCCAAAGGAGCCGTGGAAATAAAATGCCCGGTACCACACGGCGCCCACTGCGTAACAAGCAACCAGCGCTGAAAGCATGGCAAATAAAGTGCGCTTTGTGATGTAGTGGGCGCCCCAGTACACAAGTCCTGCCACCAAAAAGCCCCATAAAAAGCCCCCGGTGGCGCCAAGGAGCATTCCCACACCGCCCCGGAACCCGGAAAACACAGGCAGCCCCACAGCCCCCAACGCCAGGTAGACCCCAATGGAAGCAGTGCCCCATTTGCCGCCTAAAAGCCCCAAAGTCAGCAGTGCGGCGAAGGTCTGCAATGTAAACACCAGATTGCCCACCGGGATACACAGCCAGCTGCAAAGGCAAAGCAGGGCAGAAAACAGACCGCAAAGGCATATTCTTTTTACCCGCATTTTTTCGCCTCCTATTACAAACAGGTGTTTTCAACGAGTGAAAACACCTCAGTCTGTCAAAAAGTACTTTTTGACAGACTGACAGAGGTCAAAGAAGCACCAAAGACAAGCAAACCGGACCTGTCGGCGTACAGATGGTACGTTAGGGTCCGGTTTGTGGAGTAAGCCAAAACAGCTTGCGACAGCAAGATATTTTAGGAAACGGATTGCCACAACCAGTGTTGCGACACTGGTTTCGCAATGACAACTTAATATCGGCAGATTGCTTTTTCAATATTGTTGTGTTTTGGCGATTTGGGGG
>JAFXAQ010000055.1 GCA_017516925.1 Oscillospiraceae bacterium
CCTTCGGCTCCGGCTGGGGCGAGCTGTGGGGCATTGCCGACCGTACCAACTATGACCTGGGCCGCCATCAGGAGGCGTCCGGCAAGAACCTGGAGTACTACGATCAGGAAGCCAACGAACACTATATCCCCTATGTTATCGAGCCCTCTCTGGGCTGTGACCGTGTGGCGCTGGCATTTTTGTGCGAGGCTTACGACGAAGAAGTTGTGGGTCAGGACAAGAACGGCAAGGACGATGTCCGTGTTGTTCTGCGTCTGCACCCGGCGCTGGCACCCTTCAAGGCTGCCGTGCTGCCCCTTTCCAAGAAGCTGGGACCCAAGGCAGAGGAGATTTACCGGGAGCTGCGTAAGGACTTTATGGTGGACTATGACGATGCCGGTTCCATCGGCAAGCGTTACCGCCGTGAGGACGAAATCGGCACCCCCTTGTGCATCACCGTGGACTTCCAGACTGTGGGCGACGAAACCACCGAAGCCGACAACTGCGTCACCGTCCGTGACCGTGATACCATGGATCAGGTCCGTGTTCCCATCAGCGAACTGAAAGCCTACATCGCCGCCAAATGCGAATTCTAAGAATGCCGCCCCGGAGCTCCCGGGGCGGTTGATTTTTTGTGCTTGTTGTGCTATAACACCGTTGATTTTTTTCTTCAGCTGTGCTATAATACTGTTAAATTTTTTGGGAGGAGGCTTGTCGATATGAGAACCTTTGAAAAAGCATCCAAGCTGGAAAATGTCTTGTATGATGTCCGTGGACCGGTGGTGGACGAGGCGGCGCGGATGGAAGAAAACGGACTGAATATTTTAAAGCTGAATATCGGCAACACGGCTCCTTTTGGCTTTACTGCTCCGGAAGAAGTCATCCAGGATATGCGGGATAATATTGCCACCAGTCAGGGCTATTCCGATTCCCGGGGAATCTTTGCTGCCAGGAAGGCGGTTATGCAGTATGCCCAGATTAAGCAAATCCCCAATGTTACGATGAAGGATGTATTTACCGGCAACGGCGCCAGCGAACTGATACAGCTGAGCCTGAACGCTTTGCTGAACCCCGGTGATGAGGTGCTGATTCCCTCTCCGGATTACCCCTTGTGGACGGCTTGCACCAATCTGGCAGGGGGTACGGCGGTACATTATATTTGCGATGAGCAGTCGGAATGGTATCCGGACATTGCAGACATTGAGCGCAAGGTCACGGCGAAAACCAAGGCGATTGTGGTGATCAATCCCAACAACCCCACAGGAGCCCTGTATCCCAAGGAAATTCTGGAGCAAATTGTGGACATTGCCCGCCGTCACGAGCTGATTATCTTCTCCGATGAGATTTATGACCGGCTGGTGATGGATGGCTTGCAGCATATTTCCATTGCCTCTTTGGCGCCGGATTTGTTTTGTGTCACCTTCAGCGGTCTGAGTAAATCCCATATGGTCTGTGGCTTCCGGGTGGGCTGGATGATTCTCTCCGGCAACAAGAAGCTTGCCAAGGACTATATTGAGGGTCTGAATATGCTCTCCAATATGCGACTTTGCTCCAATGTGCCGGGACAGTCCGTCATCCAGACGGCGCTGGGCGGCTACCAGAGCGTGAATGAATACATTGTCCCCGGCGGACGTGTTTACGAACAGCGGGAAGCGGCATATAAAGCCCTTAATGACATTCCCGGCATCAGCGTGGTCAAGCCCAAGGCGGCATTTTATATGTTCCCCAAGCTGGATGTGAAAAAATTCAATATCTGCGATGACCAGAAGTTTGCCCTGGACTTTCTCCGGGAAAAGCGGGTGCTGATTGTTCCCGGCAGCGGCTTTAACTGGAAACAGCCGGACCATTTCCGGGTGGTGTATTTGCCCCGGATTGAGGTTTTGGAGGATGCTATCGAAAAGCTCGGTGATTTCTTAAGTACTTACCGGCAACGGTAATAAAATAACAATAAGCGAAGGAGAAACGGTATGAACGAACAAAACGGTTTGCTGGCAGGATATGCCAAAATGGACATCACTCCGGATTATCAGGTGGGTTTGGGCGGCTACTCCAATGCGGAGACCCGTCGCAACACCGGCATTGCAGAGCGGATATATGCTACCTGCATTGCTTTGACCGAGGGTGATGAGACCATTCTGCTTTACACGATTGATAACTGCGCCTGTGAGCATGCCATTGCAGAACAGATCCGTGAGGTGGTGAGTGCTGCAACCGGTATTGACGGCGAGAAGATTTTCTGCGCCGCTACCCACGCGCACAATGCGCCCAGTATGTTCAGCTATCCCGAGGCAAGAATGTACAAAAATGAGTTGTACGCAGCCTGTGCTCGCGG
This sequence comes from Oscillospiraceae bacterium, assembly GCA_017516925.1. Taxonomy (GTDB): domain Bacteria; phylum Bacillota; class Clostridia; order Oscillospirales; family Oscillospiraceae; genus Faecousia. The sequence goes on from JAFXAQ010000055.1 coordinate 2,312, forward strand.
CGCGCAGCTGGCACTGGAGGATCGGGCACCTGCCAAGGTTATGGCAGCTAAGAAGAATTTCCCGGGTATGAACTTTGTTCGCCACATCGAGCTGGAAAACGGTATCGTGGAGAGCTGGGCATGGCGTAAGCACGGCGTCCCTGCCAAGGGCTTCTTCGGTCCTACTGACGACCAGATGGTACTGGTAAACTTTGCCCGTGAGGAAAAGAAGGATATTCTTTTGATAAACTGGCAGGGACATCCGGATTGCTCGAAGCAAATCGGTTTTGAGCTGATTTGCCCCAGCTTCCCCGGACCGCTGCGTGATACTGTGACAGCAGGCTCCGGTAAGCTGGTGGCATATTTCACCGGCGCTGACGGCAATGTGGTTGTTAACAGCTTGATCCCTGAGTATGATCACAATCTGAACTGGCGCCGCTATGCTGTTAAGATGGGTACTTTGGCGCTGGAACTGATAGATGAGCTGCAGGAAGTGGAAGGCAGCGGCATTGCAACCAAACGTGTTATGGTGGATGCGGAAGTTGACCACAGCTGGGACCATATGCTGCCCCAAGCCAAAGAGGTCTATAAAGTGTGGAAAGAGACGAATAAGACCACCGGTGATGCGCTGGGTAAGAAATATGATTTCAGCTCTGTGTATCAGTCAAGAGCCATTATTACCCGATCCCAAATGGAACAGACCAAGCAACTGGAAACCAATGCCTTCCGTGTAGGCGGTGTAGGCTTTACGACCGGTACATACGAAATGTTTGCAGAATCTGCGTTGCAGCTTAAGGAGCGTTCGCCTTATGAATTCACCTTCCTGCTTACCGGTAACTCCGGCTATATCCCCAGTGACCGTGGCTTCAACCAGCGCTGCTATGAAGCGGACACCGGCTACTTTGCCCGTGGCACGGCAGAAAAGCTGGTAGATAACTACGTACAGATGCTGGAAGAAATTCAATAATCAATGTTTACGGCGGACAGGGCAACCTGTCCGCCGCTTTTTTGTGTATAACGGGCGGTGAAAGCGGCGATAATGTTGGCAAAAGGAGGACGTTTTATGAAAGTGCGTGATATTATGACAAATCCGGCCATTCATATCAGCTCTGCTGAAACTGTCGAGGTGGCAGCCCGGATGCTTACACATTATAATATAGGGCTGCTTCCGGTGTGCTCACCCCAGGGGAAGCTTTGCGGTGTGGTCACGGACCGGGATATGGTGACCCGGTGTGTTGCGCTGGGGAAGCAACCCTCCAAAACGGCGGTACGGGAGGTGATGACAGGGCGTGTGCTGTCGGCACAGCCGGAGATGCAGGCAAGTGTAGCGGCGCACCTGATGGGCAGAGAGCAAATCAGGCGTTTGCCGGTGGTGGAAAACGGCAAGCTGTGCGGTATGCTGAGCCTGGCGGACCTAGCAAAACAGGAGCAAAGTGTGATGGATGCGGCGGATGCTTTGACAGATATCAGCAGCAATATTTCCCGGGGCAGCGTTTGGTGAAGCTGCACAGAATCGCGGGGGAAATCTTGGTAAAAATGCACGATTGCACAATCGTCAAAAAAATCAAAAAAATTTGAAAAAAGTATTGACAAACCTAATTCAAAATGATATCATAAGCAAGCTGTCCGATGAACGGGTCACCGGGAGGCAGCGAAAACTGTACCTTGTAAATTGAATAACGCAAAGACGAACAAACACCTTGGACAATTGATGAATTGTTTAAGTTTCGAGAAATCGAATTTAAGCCAACGAAAATTCTTGAGTAAATTTGCTAGTACAAATTATTCAGAAAAATGATTTGAGGCACAATAGTGCTTTAGATACAATTTTTTGAGA
>JAFXAQ010000056.1 GCA_017516925.1 Oscillospiraceae bacterium
GAAGCCATAGAGGTAGTGCCGTTGAGGATCTCTTCAAAGTTATAGCCGTTTTCCTTGGCTGCAAAATTGGTCAGAGTGTTCTTAACGACGGTGTACTCAACACCAGCGTCACGGAACTGCTTACGCAGGTCGGTATCCTGAGCCACGTTGATGCCCTTGTAGTCCACAAAGACAATGGAAGTCGCTTCCTTAATCTTGCAGGACAGAGCTTCAACAACAGCCTTTTTGCTCTCAAGAACCTTTGCGTTGGGCATATATTTCACCTCCGAAAAAAATGTCTTCCTGCCAAAAGACAGGAAGACACGCATAAAAACTCATTCAGCGCACCTCGGCAGGAATTATGGCATAGCCACCTGCTGTCTCTGGCAACTCATATATATTAGCAGGTCAGTGCGCAATTGTCAAGTGTTATTTAAAATTTTATGTGTAATTTCTGCATTTTCTTCAAGCTTTTCTATTTTTTGGCGAATCTCACGCATATTTTCCGCATCATTTTCAAAATTCAATTCCAAAGCATCACAGAGCTTGCGTAGCGCAATGGTTAAAATCAGGGAAGTCAGTGTTGCTGTAATCAGTAAAAAAGCCACGGTAATTTTCATAGTGGGGCTCATAGAGGATGTGTTATAGGATAAGAAATACATTGCTGTAACAAATGCGTTGACAGCGCCTAAAAGGGCAGAAACGGTGGTCAGCCGTTTGGTTGCGTAATACATGGTAAACACCTCGATTTTATTTTGTATGAATTTTATCACCAAACATAATCCGTGTCAAGGAGGAATAATGAACCTCCGGTGTTTGTGTTTTTCTGCACAATTAATATAATTTTACTTTTTGCACCGAAGGGACTTGTCGTTTTCTGCATGTCAGGCTATAATATAAATAGAAAACGAATGAGACGTTGGAAAGGAGCACTCGTTATGAAGCCTGAGATTCGTGACCCGTATTTTATGTCCCCGGCAGCTGAGGTGGGCAAAAAGCAAACCCAACGGGATATCGGCGTACCGTACCTCCCTATGGATGGCGACGGTGTAGAGGAACTTGCAGAGCCGATTTCCGGTAATGCCAAGCTGAGAAAGATGCTTAAAATCGCAGGCATTGTAGTGCTTGCTGCGTTGTTTGTCGGCTTGGGCGTGGTTGTGCTTTCGGACCTGTCCGCAGATATGTTCCGAATTAATCCTCCAATTGGATAGAGGTGCATATTTCTTCGGTAGTGCGTATTTTCTATGAAAAGGAGATTTGCTATGAAACGTGAAGTTAAGGATTTGGAGTTTTTTCTGTGCCCGACTACAGAAATTGACGTAGGTCGGCAGGGAGGACGTGGCGGTATCAATCAAACTGAAATACCCCTTTCACCTAAAGGTAGCAGTGCTATAGAGGAAAATGCAGAACCGATTTCTCACGGAGAAAAGGTGAAAAAAGCGCTCAAAATCGCAGCAATTATCGCTGTTGTCGCCTTGTTTGTGGGCTTTGCCGTTGCTTTTGTGGTGAACAACCCGGAACTGTTCAAAATCGAACCCTCCGGAAAACCCATCTGGAAGTGGTAATACCTAAAGGACAATCCAGAGTAGGGAATGACCTATGTGTCATTCCGGAATAGTAATGCAAAAGGTATTCAGGCAAAGGAAAGGAGAAGCCTTATGAAACGTGAAAAAAATAATTATGACTTTTTTATCTCTCCTATAACGGAGGTGGGTGACCCCAGAAGCGCAAAGGGTATCCGTGAAACCGGCTTGCCTCATATACCCAGCACAGGTGACGGAATTGCGGAAAACACAGAACCGGTCTCCGGAGACGGGAAACTGAAGAAAATCCTTAAGATTGTAGCAATTATTGCGGTTGTTGCGGTTCTTGCTGGCATAGGCGTTGCTATCTTTTCGGAGATGGGACCGGATTTCTTTAAAATCCAGCCGTCAATCAATCCGTAATAGTATGCAAACGGAACACCCCCAAAGCCATCAGGCTTTGGGGGTGTTGTTCGTCAGATGCGATTAGGCGTATTTGGTAGTGTTAACCTTAACGCCAGGGCCCATGGTGGAAACAACCACGCAGGACTTGATATACTGACCCTTGGCTGCAGCGGGCTTAGCCTTCACAACAGCGTTCATCAGGGTGTCCATATTCTCGGTCAGCTTTTCAGTGCCGAAGGAAACCTTGCCAATGGGGCAGTGGATGATGTTGGTCTTGTCCAGACGGTACTCGACCTTACCGGCCTTGATTTCCTGAACAGCAGCGCCAACGTTGGGGGTCACAGTGCCGGCCTTGGGAGAGGGCATCAAACCCTTGGGGCCCAAAACCTTACCCAGACGGCCAACCAGGCCCATCATATCGGGAGAAGCAACAACCACGTCGAACTCAAACCAGTTCTCCTTGGTAATCTTCTCAACCAGCTCCATGCCGCCAACATAGTCAGCGCCTGCAGCCTTTGCGTCTTCAACCTTTGCGTCCTTAGCGAACACCAGAACGCGGCGGGTCTTACCGGTACCGTTGGGCAGAACCACGGCGCCACGAACCTGCTGGTCAGCGTGACGGGAGTCAACACCCAACTTGATGTGCAGCTCAACAGTCTCGTCGAACTTAGCGGAAGCGCCCTTCACAACCAGATCCAGGGCTTCGGCGGGATCATACTGAACAGAGCGGTCAATCAGCTTGGCGCTCTCTTTATACTTTTTACCTCTAAACACTTGTTAAATCCTCCTTAAAGTGGTGATGCGGAAAAATCCTCCCACATTTCCGGGCAATTTCCCGGACAGAAAAGTAATTAGTCAACGACAGTGACGCCCATGGAACGGCAAGTACCTGCAACCTGGCTTTCGGCAGCTTCCAGAGTATTGACATTCAAATCGGGCAGCTTGGTCTTAGCAATCTCAGTAATCTGAGCACGAGTAATCTGACCAACCTTGGTCTTGTTGGGAACACCGGAACCCTTGTCCAGACCGATTGCCTTCATAACCAGCAGGGGAGTGGGGGGGGTCTTAGTGATAAAGGTGAAGCTACGGTCGGCATAAACAGTGATCACAACGGGGATCTTATAGCCTTCCATGCTCTTGGTGCGGTCGTTGAATTCCTTGATGAATGCAGCGATGTTCACACCGTGCTGACCCAAAGCGGGACCAACAGGGGGGGATGCGGTAGCCTTAGCGGCGTTAATCTGAAGTTTGATAATACCAGTGACTTTCTGTGCCATTATAAGCACCTCCTGAATAGAATGTGGTAGTATGCGTCTTGCGCATTTTTTGCGGGGTATTTACCCCTCCCACGTACGACCGGAAAACCGGTTGATGCGTTTATGGGTTGATGACTTCAATCTGATCAAGCTCAAACTCGACGGAAGTCTCGCGTCCGAACATGGTAACGACCACGCTGACGCTGTTCTTTTCGACCTCAATTGCCTCCACAACACCGGTAAAGGAACTAAACGGACCGTCGAGAATGCTGACCGTATCGCCAACTGCGTAGTTGACAACAATTTCTTTCTTCTCAACACCCATCTGGTAAACCTCATCGTCGGTCAGGGGAATGGGGTCATCTCCTGCAGCGCCTACGAAACCGGAGACACCGCGGATGCTTCTGATTGCGTGCCATGTATTGTCGCTGTAAACCATCTTGACGAACACATAACCGGGGTAGAGCTTACGCTCATATGTTTTGCTGACACCGGATTCGTTAATCTCGGTAACAGTCTCCATAGGAATGGAGATAGCCAGGATTTGGTCCTGCAGCCCGCGGCTTTGCACCGTCTTTTCGATGGTGGCTTTTACAGTGTTCTCGTATGCGGAATAGGTATGGACTACATACCACTTTGCAGCTTCTGCCATAGCTTGTCTCCTTCTTAGCCCTTGACGAGACTAATCAGCGAATCCACGCCGATGCGGGCCACTAAGTCAAACAGCCAGATGAAAATACCTACGACGAGAACGCAGGCAAGGACAATCAGAGTGTTCTTCAGAACCTGCTTTGCAGTGGGCCACACGACCTTCTTCAGCTCGCTGCGGAGCTCACGGAAGTATCTGGCGATGGCTCTGCCGGCTCTAACGAACCAATTTGCTTTCTTAGCTTCTGCCATGGTGCGACCTCCTTACTTAGTCTCGTTGTGAATGGTGTGTTTCTTGCAGAATCTGCAATACTTCTTCATTTCGAGACGGTCAGGGTCATTCTTCTTGTTCTTCATAGTATCGTAGTTTCTTTGCTTGCACTCAGAGCATCTCAAAGTGACTTTTACGCGCATAACGGCACCTCCTTAAAATTTGCCTCCCTGTATCACCCCGGCTAGAAAAATTTAGTAAGTGGTCAACTACAACAGCCACTCCGAGGCTGAAAAAGGGCATAATGTCCCTATTTCACAGGTAAAATCAATTCTAACACAACCATTCCTGCAAGTCAACAATTTTTTTCTTTATTTTTTATATATTTTGTTTTATAATGGGGAAAAGCAAATAACAGGAGATTATTTTATGAAGCGAATCATGGGAATTGACTACGGAGATGCCCGGACCGGTGTTGCGGTTTCGGACCTTTTATGCACATTGGTTGGTTCAACCACAGTGATACACAGCCGCAATCGGGACAAGACGATTGCGGAAATTGTCCGTATGGTGGAAAGCACTGAAATCTGCGAAATTGTAGTTGGTCTTCCTAAAAATATGGACGGCTCCGAGGGAGCCAGAGCGGAGCTTTGCCGCAGCTTTGCAGAGGCATTACAGGAAGCCACCGGCTTGCCGGTTCATCTGTGGGATGAGCGCAGGACCACGGTGGAGGCGCACAACATTCTTTCCCAGCACAATTACCACGGAAAGAAGCGCAAGGATACCGTGGACGCTGTGGCAGCGTCGCTGATACTGGAGGGTTACCTTGCTTTTCGCGGGCGGTAACATACCTCCCGTAGTCCTGTAAGGAGCAAAAGAACCCCAAACAGCTTTCTGAAAATCCCGGTGTCCAGCTGCTTTCCCAGAACAGAGAACACACCAGCGCTGATGCATCCCAGCAGCACAGCCGGCAGAATTTTCTTTATATTCAGAGAGCCTTGCTTCCAGCGGAATACCGAGGAAATGATTGCGCCTGGAATAAAAAACAGCAGGTTGATATTTCTGGCAACGGAATGGTCGGTTCCAATCACCAGCGTCAACCAAAGCATTAAAAGACTTCCGCCGCCGACGCCAAGACCGGCGAGAAAGCCTAATACACTGCCAACCGCTAAAAGGACTGGAAAGCTCTCTAGCATAAATACCGCACCCCACCCCATAAAATCAAAATTCCCAGAATTCTGTGCAGCCACAGCGTAGGAATTGCTTTTCCCCAAAGTCCTGAGAGGACCCCGCCCACAGCGCTGCCGATAAAATAGGGCAGAGGGGACAGCCAGTCAAAGCTTTGGATATCCAGCGAAAATGACAGTGACACAAGGCAAATTGGCAGAATGATTCCCACCGATGCCGGGAAAATCTCATCATCCTCCAATTCGGTAATTCCAGTGAGCAGCGGAACCAGAACCATCCCACCACCGGCGCCGAATAATCCGTTGACAGCCCCGGCGCAGGCCCCGGCTACCGCTATGCCAAATTTTTTAATTTTATGCAAATAAACACCTCCTGTGGAAATTTTCTCCACAGGAGGTGCTTTTATACATACATATAAAGAGGAAGGGTCACTGCTATTCGGCAGTGACCCTTAGATATTAACCCAGAGTTACGCTCAGATTTATCTTGGAAGTGTTGCCCAGGGCACCTTCGATGGTGTCAACGATATCGTTATACCACTTCTCGTGGTCCTCAGCACGCATATCCTCAGAAATCATATAATTCCGGTAGTTCATCTCGCTGTCGCCAACGTAGTACATAACGTGGTAGCCGAACTCGGTTTCGATAACCTCGCAGTCACCGGGCTTACGGGAAGCGTCAATTGCCCAGTCACGGAAGTTGGTGACATACTCAGAATTCTTGTGAATGTTTTCAAACAGACCGCCGTCCTCCGCAGAGGTGTCGTCGCTGTGCTCCTTCACCAGCGCAATGAAGGCTTCTTCTGTCTTCTCACCGTCATTCCAGGTCTTCAGGTAACCCTCGGCCTCAGTCTTGGCAGCAGCTTTCTCGTCATCAGTGTACTCCATTTCGCCGGATTCCTCGTTTTCGGTGCCGCCCTCGAACTCAACCAACAAATGACGCACATCGCCCATCTTGTCGGTGTTGTCGGACTTGCTGCCATACAGCGCCACATAATAGCCGTTAGTTACAGTCGTTTCATTGCCGTCTTCGTCTGTAGAGGTGCTCTCATTGGGAATAGCAGCAATGTCGCCCTCTTTGCGGGATTCATCAGCCAGCCACTTACCCAAGGTAGCGTTGATTTCCGTATAGAGGGTATCCTTCTGCTCGTTGACAACCACCTCGCTGCTCTCGTTGACCTCGGTGGCTTCTGCCAGCTGCTTCAATTCTTCCAGTGAGGTAGCGGTTGCCATGTTTTCTGCGGCAGCCTTTAAAGCAGCGCGGGCTACGTTGTTTTCCTCATCGGAATACGTTATGTTACCTTCTTCGCCTTCGGTACCGCCTTCACGGAAGTCCGTGTAGCTCAGATAGGCATAGTGATAGTTATAGGAGTTGTAGTTACCTTCCTTGCCGTCCTCATATGTTTGAATATCAGACTCGGAATAGGTAAGGTTTTCGTTGTGCGCGGTAACATAAGCATCGGCAATGGCGCCACGCTCACAGTATTCGGTGTAGCTTTTTGCATCAGAACCGTATCCGTAGATGGCTCGCAGATACTGGCTGGTGTTGTTGTAGCCATACAGGGTTGCATAGCTTTCCAGATTGTGTTCAATATGTTCCAGACTGTCGCGATCCTCCTGGGGGAGCTCAAAGCCGTCCTTCACAGCCAGATTGTACATAGTGTAATCCAGCTTGGCTGTTTCCAGAGCACTGTCCAGGAAATACTCTGCCCAGGTCTTTCCTGTTTCCGCATCCTGCACCTGCTCATCCAGAGGTTTGGTGGTATCCAGACCCAGCGTTTCCAGATAGCTCTCAGCGTAATCAGAGAACTGGGTGTAGATATTGTTGTAGTACTCGTTGATAGCGTCAATATAATAGTAGCCGAAATCCACGGAGTTGATTTTGTTTTCTCCAACTGTTGCGGCAATGGTGTTTTTCTGGATGATACCGCTGTTATTCACAGCCCGGACACCAAGAACACCCAAAGCGATGACCACTACCAAAAGCATTGCCGATACAAATGCGATGGTATAGATTCTTAATTTCTTTGCTTCGGCCTGCTCAGCCTTCTGCTTCTCGGTCAAAAAAGCAGTCTCCATTTCCTTGCGGAGTTTCTTCTTATCTGTTGCGCTCATTTGTTACATTCCTCTCGTTATGGTAGGATAGTGCGTCGTTCCTCGACACATAGTCTTAAGTATTATATATGATAATGTCAAAAGTTGCAAGTGAAATTATTGTGAACTGGAAAAAATGAAAAACGCAGGGAGGAAAACTCCCTGCGCCAACCCGCCATAGCCGTGGTGTATCCAGTTATGACCTGCACGATAAGGCAGGTGGGTTGCCGCTTCCGGCCTTCGCTGCTCCCAACGTCCGCCTATCGTCAAAGCGTAGGCGGGAGGTCTGCAATCCGACAGGAAAGTCTAACATCCCTAGATATAGATGTGGGTCCAAAAGGATACCGCACGCACAAGGCAGGCTGCTGTTATTCTTCTTCGTCCTCTTCGTAAAGCTGGTCCATAATCAAGGAATACACAGCTTCCAACTCTTCTTCATCCTCAATTGCCGCCAGGATGGGTTCGCCATCCTCCTCGACGGATTTCAAAATACTGACCTCGGGATTGTCATTTTCTTCGCCGTCAGCCAGCGTAACCGCTAAATAGGTTTCACCGTTGTACTCCAGAGTACTGAGCACTTCCAGATCGAACTCTGTGCCGTCCTCGTCCACAATGGTCATAAAATCAGAACCGAAATCATCAATCATTGCAAATACCTCCTTGGTTTCCTGCTTTTATTTTAAAGGGAAATGACCTGAAAATCAAGAGGAAATCCGATTCTTGCACTGAAGATAATGAAATTTTCAGACAGTCGACAAAAAAACACATAATTTACGATTTATTTATAAAATAATGCTTTCGTTTTTTTGCCGGGTGTGCTATAATGATATGAGTGGTATTGTGTTTATATGCATAATTATTGGAGAAAATTTCACTAAGCGGGTATTCGCCTGAGATGTGGAGGTCATAATATGTCGAAAAAGAATAAGGATAATTCCCAGCAGCACCAGGACTGGAGACCGCACTGGTCGCTGGAAATGGTTTATAAGGTCTGGATGATTGTGTTTACCTGCATCAAGGTAGTGGGCGGCGCATTGGCAACCGTGCTTTTGATTGGCATTGTGTGCGTGTTTTCTGTTGCCGGTGTGCTGGGTGACTATCTGGAAAACGACATCCTGCCCACTGCGGATTTGGTGCTGGAAAATTATGAAATGGATGCGCCCTCCTATGTGTACAGCGTTAATGACAAAGGCGAGATTGCGGTTTTGCAGGAGCTTTACGCCAGCACAGACTGGAAGAAGGCTGACTATGAGGACATTCCCAAGGCGCTGATTAACGCAGCTATCGCTATCGAGGATAAGCGTTTTTATGAACACCAGGGTGTGGACTGGTTTACCACCCTGAAGGCCTTTGCCAATATGTTCTTTGGTGATAAAACGGTGGGCGGCTCCAGTATCACCCAGCAACTGATTAAGAATATCACGGAAGATGACAGCGTGACCATTCAGCGTAAGGTGTTGGAATTTTTCCGGGCAACGGTTGTTGAGAAGAATTACGATAAAAAGGTCATTATAGAGGAATACCTGAACTCTATTTATTTGGGACAGGGCTGCCGTGGTGTCAAAAGCGCTGCAGAAGCTTATTTTGGTAAGGAGCTGCAAACCCTGACCATTGCCGAATGTGCCAGCCTGATCAGCATTACCAATAATCCCTCCTTGTTTAATCCCTACGGCGAAAAGGAATTTGAATACAATGGGGAAGTGATGAACGGACGCCAGAGAAACCGTCAGCGCCAGCTGCTGGTTCTGGGCGAGCTGTTGAATCAGGGGTATATCACCAGAGAAGAATACGATGAAGCGGTGGCTCAGGAGCTTGTTCTGAAAAACAAGATTGACCCGGAGGATAAATGGGTGGAATGCTCCAACGAAGCCTGTGGCTACGAGGGTATGCGTAAGACCTATCATAAAGACGGCGATGTGATTAAATGCCCCCTGTGCAATGCTGTTCCGGATGAAATTGCCGACGCCTCTCAGGAGGTCTATTCCTACTTTGTGGACGTGGTCATTCAGGACGTAGCCAAGGCCATGGCGAAGAAGGACGGTGTGGATAAGTGGAATGACGATATCTGGAAGACCTATGCCGACCGCATCAACCGCGGCGGTTACCACATCTACTCTACCATTGATACGGACGTTCAAAACCAGATAGATAAGATTTATAAAAATCTGGAAAACATTCCCAAGACAAAGAGTGCCCAGCAGCTGCAGTCTGCCATTGTGGTTATTGATAATGAAACCGGTGATATTGCAGGTATGGCTGGCGGTGTGGGTACGGAAAAAGCCCATTTCGGTCAAAACCGTGCTACCAAATCCAAGCTGCAGTCCGGCTCCTCTATTAAGCCGCTGACCATTTATGCAGCGGGCTTTGAGCAGGGCAATCTCTCTCCGGCTACTGTGATTAAGGATATGCCCACTTCCTATAAAAACGGCTCCGGCTATCCCAAGAATGTAGACCGTGAATACAACTATACCAGCACAATCTTTAACGGCATTGTGGAATCTGTGAATGCGGTTGCCGCCAATACCTTAAATAAAATCGGCGTCAACTACGGCTTTGATTTTGCCACCCAGAAGTTCCGTCTGTCCACCCTGGTGGAGGATGACATTCAGATTGCGTCTCTGGCTTTGGGCGCACAGTATTACGGTGTAACTGTCCGGGATATGGCAAGTGCCTTTGCGACCTTTGCCAACGACGGTACCTACCGCAGTGGCAGAACCTGGCTTAAGGTTTATGACAGCAAGGGCAATGTGGTGCTGGAAAACGAACAGACTTCTGAGGAAGTTCTTAGCAAGAAGACGATAAACTACACCAACTATTGCCTGACCAATGCAGTCATCAGCGGTACCGGTAAGAAGGCGAATTTTGACTCCGGATATGTGGCAGGTAAGACCGGTACTACCTCCAGCGCCCGTGATAAGTGGTTCTGTGGTTTTACCAGTCGATATACGGCAGCTGTCTGGACCGGCTATGATATGCCGGAGAAAATCAATCTGTCAGGTAATCCTGCTATAACCCTGTGGCGGAAAGTGATGGAGCCGCTCCACGATGGATTGAAGCTCGAGAAGCTTTACGACAGCAGCAAGATGCGCTCTGTTACTGTTTGCCTGGATAGCGGCAAGCAGGCGACAGCTGCCTGTAAAAACGACGTCCGTGGCGACCGGACACAAACGGTCCTGGCATATTCTGAGGACATTCCCAGTGGCTCCTGCACCAGCCACGTGTCGGTTTCCTGTTGCTCCGGTGGCGGTGTTGCCACGGAGTACTGCCGGAAATTTGCCGCAGTGGATAAATCCGTGGTAATTGCAGATAGGTCCTTGGCAAAGTTGACGCAGAAAGATGTGGATGAAATCTTTAAAGCGAAAGGCTCCGGCATTAAGGATGTTTATTTACAGGACAACTATGTGTATTTGGTAGATTCCGATGGCAAGGATGCCACCTTCAAGGGAATCGACGGCAAATTGAAGCAGACGACAAACGCACCGTATTTGCTGTGCCCTGCGCACACGGAGAGTGCTTGGAATGCGTACCAGTCTAAGCATCCGGTTACTCCGGAGGTAACGGAGCCCGCTGCGCCTGCAGCAAACTGATTAAGGAGAAATCAATGATTTGGATATCGGATGAATGGAAGGATTATGAAGTCCTGGATACCTCCAACGGAGAGCGTTTGGAGCGATGGGGCAAGTATATCCTTGTCCGGCCGGACCCGCAGGTAATCTGGAACACACCCCATATTGACCCAGCCTGGAAAAAGTATGATGCCCGGTATCTGCGTTCCAATACCGGCGGCGGTCACTGGTCTGACCACAAGCTTCCGGAGCGTTGGCAAATTCGTTATAAGGACTACCTGACCTTTAATGTAAAGCCTATGAACTTTAAGCATACCGGCGTGTTTCCGGAGCAGGCAGCCAACTGGGATTTTATCCGTGAGAAGGTTGCCTCTGCCGGACGTCCTGTCCGGGTGCTGAACCTGTTTGCTTATTCCGGAGGCGCCACCCTTGCAGCGGCTGCAGGCGGCGCAGAGGTCTACCATGTGGATGCCTCCAAGGGCATGGTTGCCTGGGCCAAGGAAAATGCCAAGTCCTCCGGACTGGCAGATAAGCCGATACACTGGATTGTGGATGACTGCGGAAAGTTTATCCAGCGTGAAATTCGCCGGGGTCGTCGGTATGACGGCATCATTATGGACCCACCCAGCTATGGCCGGGGACCCAGCGGGGAAATCTGGAAAATGGAAACCAGCTTCTATCCGTTTTTGCTGGAAACTGCCAAGCTGTTAACGGATAATCCGTTGTTTGTAATTATCAACTCTTACACAACCGGTCTTGCGCCGTCTGCTGTGGGCTATGCTTCGGATGTTGTGTTCGGCAGCATCCACGGCGGCAAGACAGCAGTAGGGGAGTTAGGGCTTCCGGTACGCTCCACAGGGCAATTTTTGCCTTGCGGCTCCACCGGACGCTGGACACCTTAAGGAGGGAAACCTTTGAGCACAGCGATTTCTGTAGAGCATTTATCCTATACCTATCCGGGCGTGGACAACACGCCCGGCATTGCCGTATTTGAGGATATGAACCTGCAAATTGAAGCAGGCAGCTTTGTTGCGGTTCTGGGCAGTAATGGGTGCGGAAAATCCACCCTTGCCAAGCATTTTAATTCCATATTGCTCCCCTGCGGCGGTAAGGTTTATGTTTGCGGAATCAATACTGCTGATGCAGAGCGTGTGATTTCTGTACGCAGAAATGTAGGGATGGTATTCCAGAATCCGGATAACCAGATTGTTGCCAATGTGGTGGAGGAGGATGTAGCCTTCGGTCCGGAGAATTTGGGTGTTGCCAGCCCTGTGATTCGTCAGAGAGTGGATAGGGCATTAAAGCAGGTCGGTATGTTTGCATACCGGGACCATGCGCCCCACTTGCTTTCCGGCGGTCAAAAGCAACGGATTGCCATTGCCGGCGTGATTGCGATGGAACCGAAATGTATTGTATTGGACGAACCCACAGCAATGCTGGACCCCCGGGGCAGAAAGGAAGTCATGGACACCATTTTGACCCTGAACCGGGAAAAGCATATTACAGTGGTTCTGATTACCCACCATATGTCGGAGGCAGCCCAGGCACAGCGTGTAGTTGTGCTGGAAAAGGGCGCTGTTGCGGCAGACGGCACACCGCAGGAGGTTTTCTCTCAGGTGGAGCTATTACACAGACTGCGTCTGGCGGCGCCGGAAACGGTGGAATTATGTTACGAATTAAACAAAAACGGCTTTGCGCTGCCCTTAACGAAGCTCAGCGCAGAAGACTGTGCGCTTGCACTTTATGAAGCGATAAAGGCTTGACGGAGGAAAACAACGTGGCACCTATTTTGCAGGTTCAAAACCTACAACATATCTATAGTATTGGTACGCCCTTTGAGCACATTGCGCTGGAAAATGTGTCCTTCAGCGTGGAAAGAGGGGAATTTATCGGCATTATCGGTCATACCGGTTCCGGAAAATCTACCCTGATTCAGCACTTGAACGGACTGCTCAAGCCTACCGACGGTAAGGTTTTGCTGGACGGTCAGGATATCTGGTCCGATAAGGCCTTGGCACGAGCCTGCCGTTTCCGTGTGGGCTTGGTGTTCCAGTATCCGGAGTACCAGCTGTTTGAGGAAACGGTATATAAGGACATTGCCTTTGGACCGAAAAATATGGGGCTGAAGCCTGAAGAAATTGACCGCAGAGTGCGCCAGGCTGCCGATTTTGTGGGTATTTTGCCTGAGCAGCTGGAGGTGTCTCCTTTTGACTTGTCCGGTGGACAAAAGCGCCGGGTAGCCATTGCCGGTGTGATTGCTATGGAGCCGGAGGTTTTGATTTTGGATGAGCCTACCGCCGGTTTGGACCCGGAGGGGCGTGAGGAAATTTTGCGAAATATCGAAGACTATCGTAAGGCGAAAAACGCAACGGTTATGATGGTCAGTCATTCCATGTCGGATGTAGCCCGCCTGACGGACCGGCTTTTGGTGATGAACGGCGCGCATCTGGCTATGGACGGAACACCTGCAGAAGTTTTTGGGAATGCCGAGGAGCTGCTGGAGATGGGACTGGATATCCCGGAAATTACAGAGGTATTTTTGCATCTGCGCCGTATGGGCCTGGATGTTCCTCAGGTATATACCGTTGACCAGGCAGTGCAGGTGCTGGCAGGGTTAAAAGGGGGTAATGCAAATGCTTAAAGACATTACCCTTGGTCAGTATTTCCCGGGAAATTCTCCGGTGCATCGGCTGGACCCCAGAACCAAACTGTTGCTTTTGATTGCCTACATCGTGGCGCTGTTTACCGCCTCGAATTGGCTGACCTATGGGGTTGTGTTTGCCTTTTTGGCGGTAGGCATTACGCTTTCTGCGATTCCTTTAAAATCCTTTGTGCATGGGATGAAGCCGCTGGTATTTATTCTGGTGTTTACCGGCATTTTGAACCTGTTTTTTACCACAGGTGAAAAGCTGTTGGTGCATTTCTGGATCATCCATATCTATTGGGAGGGCATTGTTCGGGCGTTATTTATGATGAGCCGGATTTTAATGCTTTTGTGCGGTACCTTTTTGCTTACCTATACCACGTCCCCTATTTCCTTGACCGATGGCTTGGAATCCCTTTTGTCACCGCTGAAGAAAATTCATCTTCCGGTTCATGAACTGTCTATGATGATGTGTATTGCGTTGCGGTTTATTCCTACCCTGATTGAGGAAACAGATAAGATTATGTCTGCCCAGAAGGCAAGAGGCGCAGATTTTGAAAGCGGCAATCTGGTGCAGCGGGTAAAAGCGTTGATACCCATTTTAGTACCCCTGTTCATCAGTGCCTTCCGCCGAGCCGATGAGCTGGCAACGGCTATGGAATGCCGCTGCTATCAAGGTGGCGACGGAAGAACCAAAATGAAGCTTCTTCGTTATAAGTTGAGAGATTATAAGGCCTTTTTGCTGGGAGCGCTGCTGCTGACGGTGGTATTTGTGCTTCGAGGCTTTGGTCTGTGAGGTTTCTATGCGTAATATCGCTTTGTTTTTAACCTATGAGGGCACATCCTACCACGGCTGGCAGATGCAGAAAAATCTGGCAACGGTACAGCAAACCCTGGAAAAGGCGATTGCTTCTGTGGTGGGTCATCAGGTCCATGTTACCGGTTGTGGCAGAACCGATGCCGGTGTCCACGCAAAATGCTATGTTGCCAATTTCCGCACAAGCTCCACCATTCCCTGTGACCGCTTGCCCTATGCTTTAAACACACATTTGCCTGCGGATGTGGTAGTGACGAAGGCGTTTGCGGTCCATGAGGACTTCAATGCCATTGGCTCCTGTGCGAAAAAGGAATATACCTATTTGATTTATAATTCCCGGGTACGTGATCCCTTCTATGTGAACAGAGCCTGGTTCTATCCCAAGCATCTGGACGAGAAGGTTATGCAGGCAGCTGCAGACCAATTTGTCGGCACACACGATTTTGCCGCAGTGCGTTCTGTCGGTACGGATGTCAAATCCACTGTCCGCACCGTATACTATTACAATGTAGAACGTCGGGGTAATTTGATTTTGCTCCGTGTTTGCGCCAACGGATTTCTGTATAATATGGCAAGAGCCATGGCAGGTACTGTGGTGTATGCCGCAGAAGGGAAGATTAAGCCGGAAGAAATCGGTGGGATTTTGGATTCCGGGAACCGTACCGCAGCCGGTCCCACAGTGCCCCCGGGCGGTCTTTATATGACACACCTGTGGTATGATGACGGTGTGGAAAATTTTGAATGTGCCGAAAGTTTATAAATTATTCGCTTTTTTGTACCGAAAATGTGCTATAGTTTCCCCAGAGAAAGGTCGTGAAGTTTTATGCAGCCTAAATTGTGCACAAAGTGCAAGAAAAATATTGCGGTTGTTTTTATTACGAAAATTGAAAATGGCGTTACGATGAATGAGGGCTACTGCATTAAGTGCGCCCGCAGTCTGGGAATTCCTCAGATTGAAGATGCTGTCAAGCAGATGGGCTTTTCCGAGGATGATTTGGACAGCCTTACTGACGAAATGAGCAGTATGTTCGGTCAAATGGAGGGCGCTGATGAAGACGCAGATACTGACGAGGTGGAAAGCCAGACCGCCACATTCCCAATGCTTAGTCAGCTGTTTGGCGGTAACCTGCCAGCAAAGAAAGAGCCAAAAAAAGAGGAAAACAACCAGGATTCTCCCAAAAAGAAGACAAAAAAGCATAAGTTCCTGGACAGCTACTGTATGAACCTGACCGGACGTGCCCGGGAAGGGAAGCTGGATAAGGTCATCGGTCGGGATGTGGAGACAGAGCGAGTCATCCAGATTCTCAACCGCCGCCAGAAAAACAATCCCTGCTTAATTGGTGAGCCCGGTGTGGGTAAAACCGCCATCGCAGAAGGGCTTGCCCAGCGGATTGCAGCCGGAGAGGTGCCCTATAAGCTGCGGGATAAGGAGGTTTTTCTGCTGGATTTGACGGCGCTGGTTGCAGGTACCCAGTTCCGTGGTCAGTTTGAAAGCCGTATGAAGAGCCTGATTTCCGAAATCAAGGAATGCGGCAACATCATTCTGGTGATTGACGAGGTGCATAACCTGGTTGGTGCCGGTGATGCCGAAGGGTCTATGAATGCGGCGAATATATTGAAGCCCGCATTGTCCCGTGGTGAAATTCAAGTCATTGGTGCAACTACCTTTAATGAATACCGAAAGCACATCGAAAAGGATGCAGCGTTGGAACGTCGTTTTCAGCCGGTTTCTGTTGCGGAGCCTACCATTGAGGAGGCTTGCCAGATTATGCTGGGTGTGGTCAAAGCCTATTCCCAGTTCCACGGAGTCACCATTCCGCCGGAAATTGCCCGGCAGTGTGTTGTCCTGTCCGAACGCTATATTACGGACCGTTATTTGCCGGATAAGGCAATTGACCTTTTGGACGAGGCCTGTTCTGACCTGAATTTGCGGAGCAAGGAAATTTCCCGGATGGCTGAGCTGAAAAAGGAACGGGATGACTATGAGCTGGAGCTGAAAATGCTTACGGATGATACGGAAAATGAGCATTATGAGCGCCTTGCCACCATTCGAAGCAAGCTGTGCCAGATTGCGTCGGAAATTGAAGAGCTGGAAAAGATTCCGGCACCGACTGTTACAATGGAAAATCTAGCGCGGATTATTGAGCTCTGGACAAAAATTCCTGCCAGCAAGATTAAAGCCCAGGAATATCAGCAAATTAAGGGCTTGGCTGACCGGTTAAAGGACCACATCGTGGGTCAGGATGAGGCTGTGGATGCGGTCTCCAGGGCAATCCGCAGAAACCGCGTGGGCATCAGCCCCAAAAAGAAGCCTGTGTCCTTTATCTTCGTTGGACCCACCGGCGTGGGAAAGACTGAGCTCGTAAAACGCTTAGCAGATGACCTGTTTAATTCTGTGGATTCTTTGATTCGGCTGGATATGTCCGAATATATGGAAAAGCATACAGTTTCCAAGCTGATTGGTTCCCCTCCTGGCTACGTTGGCTACGATGAGGCTGGTCAGCTGACGGAGAAAATCCGCAGAAAGCCTTACAGCGTGGTGCTTTTTGACGAAATCGAAAAGGCGCACCCGGATGTTTTGAATGTGCTTCTGCAGGTGTTGGACGATGGCAGAATTACCGATGCCCAGGGCAGAACGGTAAATTTTGAGAACACCATTATTGTGATGACCTCCAATGCCGGTTCTGAGGGTCGTGTAGGCGGCTTGGGCTTTGGTAGAACAGACCAGGAACAGGTAAAGGATAAGACAATGAAGGCCCTGCAGGAGTTCCTGCGTCCCGAGTTTATCAACCGTGTGGATGAAATTATCACCTTTAACCACTTGAGTAAGGATAACTTTATCGGCATTGCGGACATTATGCTTGGGGAGCTAAAGCAAAGTCTTGCGGACCGTGGACTTTCCCTTACCTGGGACGATGCGGTTCGGGAGGTTTTGGTGGATAAGGCTTATTCTGTGACCTACGGCGCCAGAAATCTTCGGCGCACCATCCAGAAGGAGCTGGAAGACCCCATTTCTGAGAAAATTATCGACTCCTTCGAAAAACCCATCAGCCAAATTCACATTGGAGCAGAAAACGGTGCAATTTCCGTTGCTGCAAATTAAATTATCAGGGAGCATCAAAAATAAGCAGGCTGTGCCTTTTATGGCACAGCCTGTTAATCATTT
The DNA here is from genome assembly GCA_017516925.1 of Oscillospiraceae bacterium. Taxonomy (GTDB): domain Bacteria; phylum Bacillota; class Clostridia; order Oscillospirales; family Oscillospiraceae; genus Faecousia. The sequence continues at coordinate 17,497 of JAFXAQ010000056.1, forward strand.
TTCATATTTCTTGTAAACGCTTCGTGCATATTGCCGGGGCGTTTTTCCTGTTTTTTTCTTAAATACAAAGCTAAAGTAGCTTTGGGACGAGAAGCCGCTGGCATAGGCAATTTGGGTCAGGGTCATATTGGTGACTAAAAGAAGGTTCATTGCGTTCTTTAGCCGCTGTTCCAGTACATATTCGTGCAGTGTAACCCCGACTGCCGTTTTAAAGAGAGAATGGAAGTGAATGGGGCTTAAAGAAAATTTCTTTGCCACGTTATCGAGGCACAAATCCTCGCATAAATTCTGTTTGATGTATTCAAATACAGCGTTGATTTCAAAATAGTGACCGTACTTCCTTTTTCTTGTTTGTGCATTTTGATTTGTTTCGTTGTTAATGGTATGGATGAGCGCAAGAACAATGCTTTGCAGTATAAGCTCATCTTCCTGAGAGTGAGTGTTTTCAAAAGAGCAGAGCCGGGCAAACAGCGCTTCATATTGGCTTCTGTCCGCAACACGGAAAAAATCCGGGAATTTGGAAACCAGCTTCGCAAGCGCCGGGTCCGGGATCAGCATATGGATATAGTAGCATTGATATGGAAATTTTGTACAGCGGGACTGTCCTGGCTTTGCGCAAACAATCGTATCCGGAGTAATTGGGTAACTGTCGCCGTCGATGTAGGAAATACCACCGGGTTCTATGGGTAATTCAATTTCAAACATAGAGGTTTTGCGTCTTTTGCTTACTTTTCCGTCAGGTCCGATGATTCGGGAGTTATAGATACCGAAGACCTCAATCTGCGGAAGCTGCATGCTTGCCACCATCCCATTCCATAAGAAATCTAATAACATCAGTAAAATCTCGATAGAATTATCATAATAATTATAATATAATGCAAGAAAAAAGCAATAAGAAATATGGAGGCAGCACAATGAAAATTGTAGATATCAAACCCTTTGTAGTGGACTGTTTTCGTACCAACTGGGTATTTGTGAAGGTCTACACGGATGCAGGCATAGAAGGAGTGGGCGAAGGAACGCTGGAATACAAGGAGAAAGCATTCCTTGGCGCATTGGAGCATATACGGGAATATCTGTTGGGAAAAGACCCTATGCAGATCGAACAGCATTTTCACAACATTTATCGGGATGCCTACTGGCGTGGAGGTCCGGTGCTGATGTCAGCCCTGTCGGCAGTAGAAATGGCGCTGTGGGATATAAAAGGCAAAGCGCTAGGTGTGCCGGTGTATCAGCTTCTTGGCGGCAAATGTCACGATAAGGTCCGTATTTATGTCAATGGCTGGTTTTCCGGTGCCAGAGAGCCGGAGGAATTTGGGCAAAAGGCGAAAGAGGCTGTTATGCGGGGTGTGACTGCATTGAAGTGGGACCCCTTCGGTAAATCCTATCTGGACATTTCCAATCAAGACCTGGATAAGGCGCTGGGGTGTGTAGCTGCGGTGCGGGAAGCGGTGGGTAATCAGGCTGACCTGCTGATTGAAGGACACGGACGCTTTAATATCCCTACCGGTATCAAGATTGCAAAGGAGCTGGAGTGCTTTAAACCGATGTTCTTTGAAGAGCCGGTGCCCCCGGACAGTCTGGAAGCCTTAAAGGCGGTGCGGGACAAATCTCCGGTTGCCATTTCTGCCGGAGAACGGCTGTATTCCCGTTGGGATTACCGAAAATTCTTTGACATGATGCCTGCGGACTATATCCAGCCGGATATCTCTCATGCCGGTGGCATTATGGAACTGAAGAAGATTGCTGCGGAGGCAGAGTGCCGCTATATTCCCTTTGCGCCGCATAATCCTTCCGGTCCTGTTGCCAATGCTGCTACGCTGCAGCTGGCGGCTACCTGCCCGAATTTCTGCATCCTGGAGATTATGTATTCGGATGTTGTCTGGCGCAAAGACGTAACGGACGAAAAACTGACCTATGCCGATGGCTTTATCACAATTCCGGACAAGCCGGGTCTTGGTATTACGCTAAATGAGGATGAATGCTTAAAACACCCCTATCAGGTGCATACTCTCAGGCACTACACCGGTGCGCTGACAGATATCCGACCGGCGCAAACGGAATTCTTCTATTGAGGTAAACGTTATGAAGTATCAGGTTCTTGTTAACGGCTCATCCGTGCCGGTACACACAGCCCGTGTGTCGGCGCTGCCGCTTAATAAAATCTGGGACGGTGTGCAGCGTCCGCTGGAACAAACGGAGGAAGCCTATTTTGTTTCATTTGATTTGCAGGATACGGCAACGATGACAATCGAGGTGGCAGAGGATTTTTCTGCTTATGAAATACGTCCCAAAGTATTTCGCCTTGATGAGAAACGTGCTGGCAACGAGGATGTGTTAAACATTACAGATGTCAAGGCGATTAACTGCGAAATTCCTCTTGAAATCAAAACTGTGAAGCCGGAGATGAAACAATGAGAAAAACCGTTATTGTGACTGGCGCTTGTATCAATACAGGCGTAGCTATTGTAGAAAAATTTGCAGCGGAAGGGTACGATGTGGTTTTTACAGGACGTGACCTGAAAAAAGTCTCCGCTGCGGAGGAGCAGTATCGGAAAAACTTTCCTGCGGTGCGCATTATGGGTTTTGTACTGGACTCCTTAAATGCTATGGGAATGGCAGACACGGATGGTGTCGAGAAATTCTTCGCAGAGCTGGATAAGCTGGGTATCTATGTAGAGGCGCTTGTTTTGAACGCTGCGGACCAGGGGCTTGGACTAAAGATATTTGAAAGTGACCCGAAGTCTTTTAACCGGGTACTCCAAACCAATATGGTCTGGAATTACTGCTTGGCAGAGCAAGCGGCTTTGCGTATGCGGGGAAATGGTGGCGGCAGCATTACCTTTGTGAACTCCAATACCGCTAAGCGTGCAATACCGGACAGAATTGCTTACTGCGCCTCTAAAAGCGGACAGCTTGGAATGATGCGTGCGCTGGCGCTGGATTTGGGGAAATACGGTATCCGGGTCAATGCGGTGTTGCCGGGAATGATTAGAACAGACCGCTGGACAACCAATCCTGATTTTTATGCCAATGTGCCAAGCCGCTTTACGCCGATTGGTGATGTGGCGGATGGCGCCGATATTGCGGATGCGGTATACTATTTTGTTGCCCACGCACGCAATACCACCGGCACAGAGCTCATTGTAGATGGCGGCAACTGTGCACAGTTGTACCCTATCGTTCCGAATCAATAAAAAATGTACCGGGAGGCATTGCCTCCCGGTATTTTACAGGTCAAATTTCTGACTGATTTTGTCGCTGACCATCCAGGCTGCATCTTCAACCTTGTCCGCAGCCTGGGAGGCAAGCTTTCTGGTGGGGTTGTTCTTGGACATCATTAAAATGCCTACTGCGCCAACCGCGGCGCCAACGCCGATACTCAGAGCTACACCCTTCATTGACATATTTCTTCCTCCTTAAAAGCCTTTTTATCCGGCTTTGGTGTTAGTTTTCCCGGACGGAAGCGGATAACACCCGGAAAGACTTTGGCAAAATTGAAGACAATTCCAATCCTATGTAGCCGGGAACGCCCGGCTGTTAATCCATTATTCCTGTGCTGCCTCTGGTTACATCGGTAGCATCGGTACCATCGGTGTAAATAGGCATTTGGGTATCCACGCTGGGATCGGGGATGTTTGTGTCCAAAGTAGGCATGGTATCCGGCAAAATGGACATATCTGTGCTGGGCATTACCGTATTGGGTGTGTCATTTTTCTTTCTGCCGCAGGCGCACAGGCTGGCGGCGATTACAAGAGTGAGCACAAAAATGCTGATTTTTTTCATAACAATCCTCCTAAAAATAGAATGCAATCTTATTATTACCGGTTGCTTGAGAAAATACCCTTGTAAGATTTGTAAATCACGAAATATCGAAAATCATAATTTTTTGTAAAAAAATATTTTTTATCATTGCTATTCTGGGAGAAATCGTATATAATAGCTAGGCAATAAATAAAAGAGGAGATATCTTTATATGAAAAGACTGTCTGTAAAGAAGAATGTTGAGTGTATGGCATGCCTGGAATGTGTTCAGGCCTGTTCTGGCGCTTTCTATAAGGAATTCCATCCGGATTTGTCTGCAATTCAGATTGTGGCAAAGGGAGCCGGCGCAAAGCCTATGACCTGCATTCAGTGCGGCAAGTGCGCAAAGGCCTGCGAGGCAGGGGCAATCACCCAGAATCCCAAGACCGGGGTTTATATGATCAACAAGAAGCTCTGTGTTTCCTGCGGTAAATGCGTTGAGGCTTGTCCCATGAAGGTGATGGTTCTGCCGGAGGGCGGTCAGGCCAGCAAGTGTATCGCCTGCGGCATCTGCGTAAAGGCTTGCCCCATGGAAATCCTGGAGATTGTTGAAAAGTAAGCGTACATAAACAGAAGGAACCTTTTGCGTTCCTTGGAGGAAAGAAAGAAGGTGTTTTTGTGTCGCAAGAAAAAAAACGCAAGGTATGGGAGAAAATTATCATTGCGGTTTTAGTTATTGTTGCTGTTGCGGCACTTGCCTTGGTCGGCGTGTATTCCTGGTTGAATTCACTTGTGGGAATGACCGGAAAACTGGACCAGGGCTATGAGACGTTCTCTACGGAGGAATTGGAGACGCTGTTTGAGGGCGATGAGGAGCCTGAAAAGGACCCGACATTTCAGCAGGCAGAGAGCATTGCCCAGGATGATCGCGTAATCAGTGTTCTGCTTGTGGGTCAGGATAAGCGTGAGGGTCAAAAACGGCAGCGCTCTGATGCGATGATTCTGTGCACGCTGAATCTGGAAAACAAAACGCTGACGCTGACATCGTTGATGCGAGACCTGTGGGTTTATATCCCGGACCACTATAACCAGCGACTGAATGTGCCCTATAAGCTTGGCGGTTTTCCGCTGTTGAATGAAACTCTGGAATATAACTTCGGTGTCTCTGCGGATTACAATGTGGAAGTGGATTTTTCCGGTTTCTGCGAGGTTGTTGACCAGATTGGCGGCGTGGACATTGAGCTGACTGCGGCAGAGGCAAAGCACTTGAATAAGGTTGGCAATAAGGAATTTGGCGACTATACCCGGTGGAACCTGGAGAAAGGTGTAAATCATTTGAACGGTTCCCAGGCCCTTGCTTATGCCCGCATTCGTAAAATCGATTCAGATTTTGCCCGGACAAATCGCCAGAGAACGGTTATAAACAGCTTGTTGGAAAAGGCTCGCGGTATGGATGCCGTTTCTCTTTATAACATAGCAAAAACCGTCCTTCCAATGCTGAACACGGATTTGGAAACGCCTCAGGTCCTTGGACTGATTATGGATGTTGTGCCAATTCTTGGAGAGATTGAGGTCATTTCCCAGCGGGTGCCTATGGATAAACAGTATTATCTGACCAGCAAGAACGGCGCCTCTGTGATTGCGATGAATAAGTCGCAGCTGAAAGCGAATCAGGAGCTGCTGCGGAAAACCATGAAAGGCGAATAAATCAGAAGACCTGCCATTATTTTGGCAGGTCTTTTTTGAAAAAAGAGGGAAAAATTCCGGTGGAATAATTGCATAATTACCGTAGATATGCTATACTGTAAGGTATCATACACCCGGAGGCGTTTATGATGGAAAAAACGGCTTTTCAGCAGAAAATAACTGCTTTATTCTCAGATATTGTTGTGAGTTTGAACGAACCCATGGCAAAGCATACTTCCTTCGCATTGGCGGTGCTGCCGAGGCTATGGCATTTCCCAAAAATGCGGAAGAAATAAAAAAGCTTTGTGATTTTGCGTCTCAGCAGAACGTTCCCTGCGCCATTTTGGGCGCCGGTACAAACGTTTTGGCTCCGGATGCGGGGGTTCAAGGTCTGGTAATCTGCCTGAAGGATTGCTTGGATGGCATACAGGTGCTGGAGGGGAATCATCTTCGTGTTTATGCAGGCGTAACTATGACCCGAGCTGCGGTATTTGCTGCGTCCCATAACCTGAGTGGATTGGAATTTGCCCACGGCATTCCGGGTACGGTAGGCGGTGGCGTATATATGAATGCCGGTGCCTATGGCGGGGAAATCTCCCAGATATGCCAAAGTGTGGACGTTCTGACAAAGGATGGCGAGATTGTAACCTATTCCAATGGGGAAATGGATTTTTCTTACCGTCACAGCCGGCTGGAAGAGGATGGCGGAATTGTGCTGAGCGCAGTGTTTGCGCTGACACAAAAGCCGGAACAGGAAATCCGCAGCCGGATGCAGGACCTTATGAAGCGCAGAAGCGCCTCACAGCCGTTGGATTTGCCCTCTGCCGGTTCCGCTTTTAAGCGACCTGTTGGCGGCTTTGCTGCGGCGCTGATTGATCAGGCGGGTCTTAAGGGCTTCCGGGTTGGAAATGCGGCAGTGTCCGAGAAGCATGCGGGCTTTGTCGTTAATTTAGGCGGCGCAACTGCCACCGATGTTAAAACGCTGCTTGAGAAGGTTTCTTGTATTGTTTATGATAAATCCGGCATTCGGTTAGAACCGGAAATGCGAATTTGGTAAAAGAAAGGGGAGGCGAAATGGCAGCTTCTTTTTCCGGAAATGTGAAGGCGGAGCTGTGCCGCAGCTTCCCTGCGAAGCATTGCTGCGCTTTGGCGGAGTGCTTCGGTATTCTGCTGTTCTGTAACAGCTTTTCTGTTGACGGCATCCGTATTATTACAGAGAGCAAAGAGTTTGCGCAGGCGCTGCCAAAGCTTTTTAAAAAAGCGTTTTCGTTAACCTTTGATCAGCTGCCGGATACGCAGACCGGTGGTAAAATGACCTTTCTGATTACCCAAAGACAAAAGCTGGCATCGATTATGAAGGCCTACGGCTTCGAACCGGAGGATACGCTTTCCTTACATATCAATTTGCCGGTGGTTGAGGATGAGTGCTGTAAAACAGCCTTTCTCCGGGGTTCGTTTCTCGCCGGCGGGTCTGTGACAGACCCTGCAAAATCTTATCATCTGGAAATTGCCACCAACCATCGCAGTGTGGCAAGGGAGGCATATACCTTTATCCATGAGGTGCTGGGCTTTTATCCTAAAAATGCGCAGCGTGGCGGCGGACAGGTGCTGTATTTTAAAAACAGCGAGCTGATATCTGATTGTCTTACTTTTTTGGGTGCACCGATTTCTGCAATGGGCATTATGGAGGCAAGACTGGAAAAGGAATTGAACAATAAGGTGAATCGCCGTTGCAACTGCGATGAGGCCAATACCTCCAAGGTGGTTGAGGCAGCGCAGGAGCAGCTGTCGGCCATTCGTATTTTGCGGCAAAAGGGTTTGGCGGAAAATTTGCCGCCGAAGCTTATTCAGGCGCTGGTGGCCCGGGAGGAAAACCCGGAAGCCTCATTGACGGAGCTGGCTGCTATGATGCAGCCGCCTATCAGCAAGCCCGCAATGAATCACCGCCTGAAGAAATTGGTACAAATGTCGAAGGAGTAAACGCTATGGGCTTTACACATTTGCATGTTCACTCAGAATATAGCCTGTTGGACGGAGCCTGCCGAATTGCCGGTATGATGGACCGGGTTAAGGCGTTGGGGCAAACAGCCATCGCTTTGACCGACCACGGTGTTATGTATGGCTGTATTGATTTTTATAAGGCAGCCAAGGCGGCGGGGATTAAGCCCATTATAGGCTGTGAGGTATATGTTGCTCGCCGCAGTATGGAGGACAGAATTAAAGATGTGGACGATAAGCCTTATCATCTTGTTCTGTTGTGTGAAAATGAAATCGGCTACCAGAATTTATGCCTTCTGGTTTCTGAAGCGTTTGAGCGTGGCTACTATTTCAAGCCCCGTGTGGATTTGGAGCTATTGGAAGCGCACCACGAGGGCTTGATTGCGCTCAGCGCCTGCTTAGCCGGCGCTATTCCCAGATATTTGCTCCAGGAGGATTATGAAGGGGCCAAAAACTATGCGCTTGAGCTGTCCCGGATTTTTGGTGCAGGTAACTTTTTCCTGGAGCTGCAGGACCATGGTCTGGAAGAGCAACGCCCCGTGAATCAGGGTGTTATGCGCCTGGCAAGGGAGCTGAATTTACCCCTTGTAGTAACCAACGATGCGCACTATCTGTCCAAGGACGATGCCGAGATGCAGGATGTTTTGCTCTGCATCCAAACCGGCAAAACCGTAGAAGACCCCAACAGAATGAAATTCGGCGCTGAGGAGTTTTACCTGAAAAGTGAGGCGGAACTGCGCCAGCTGTTCCCTAACTGCGATGAGGCATTTGAGAACACCTGTAAAATTGCCGAGCGCTGCAATGTGGAATTTGTCTTCAACCAGTACCACCTGCCTTCCTTCCCGGTGCCAGAGGGCTATACAAACGAAGAATATTTCCGTAAGCTCTGTATGGACGGCTTCCGGGAGCGATATGATAATCCGCCCGAGAGCTATTTGGAACGTCTGGAATATGAAATCGGCGTAATCAGCCGTATGGGCTATGTGAACTATTACCTCATTGTGTGGGATTTTATTCGCTATGCCAAGGAAAATGGGATTCCTGTGGGCCCCGGACGTGGCTCCGGCGCCGCCTCTATTGCGGCATACTGTATGCACATTACAGAAGTGGACCCTATGAAATATGCCTTGATTTTCGAGCGTTTCTTAAACCCCGAGCGTGTCAGTATGCCGGATTTTGATACGGACTTCTGTCAGGAGCGACGGGGCGAGGTTATTGATTATGTGACCCGGAAGTACGGTGCAGACCATGTGGCGCAGATTGCAACCTTTGGTACTATGGCAGCAAGAGGCGCTATTCGTGACGTAGGCCGTGCATTGAATTTCTCTTATGCCGAAACGGATGTGGTTGCCAAGCAGGTGCCTGCCCGTATCCCAGACAAAAAGGTTGTTACGCTGGATGATGCTCTGCAGGCCAACCCCAAGCTTAAGGAAATGTATGATACGGATACCCGTGTTCACACATTGATTGATACGGCAAAGGCGATTGAGGGAATGCCCCGAAACACCTCAACTCACGCAGCTGGTGTTGTAATTACGGCAGACCCGGTGAAGACCTATGTTCCGCTGTCAAAAAATGATGATACCATTGTTACCCAGTACACAATGACGACCATTGAGGAGCTGGGACTTCTGAAGATGGACTTTCTGGGGCTTCGTAATTTGACGGTGATTGAGGATGCCCAGAAGCAAATCCGGAAGCATACCCCAAGCTTTGATATTGCCAAAGTCCCGGATGATGACCCGGAAACCTTTGCTATGCTCTCCGAGGGCAAGACGCAGGGCGTGTTCCAGCTTGAGTCTGCGGGTATTACCGGTGTCTGTATGAAGATGATGCCCACCTCCATTGAGGATATGACGGCTATCGTGGCGCTTTACCGTCCCGGTCCAATGGATTCCATTCCTACCTTTATTGCCAATAAGCTGGATAATTCCAAAATCACCTATAAAACCCCTCTGCTGGAGCCGATTCTTCGTGTTACCTACGGGTGTATTGTCTATCAGGAGCAGGTTATTGAAATTTTCCGGAGCCTTGGAGGATACACCATGGGTCAGGCGGATAATATTCGCCGCGCCATCTCCAAAAAGAAGATGAAGGTCATTGAGCAGGAACGCAATGTGTTTGTTTACGGTGACGAAGCCCAGGGCATTTCCGGCGCAATGGCAAAGGGTGTACCGGAGGCTGCTGCGCAGTCTATTTACGACGAAATCGTTGCCTTTGCCAACTACGCATTCAACAAGGCCCATGCAGTTTGCTATGCGGTGGTTTCTTACCAGACGGCTTACCTGAAATGCCATTATCCCAGGGAATATATGGCGGCGCTGATGACCTCGGTGCTCGATTCTGCTGTAAAGGTTTCCGGCTATATTGCCGAGTGTAAGGAGATGGGAATCCCTGTGCTTCCTCCGGATATCAACCGTTCGGATGATCCCTTTATCGTGGAGGGGGATGCAATCCGCTTCGGTTTGGGCGCTGTGAAGAATGTGGGTCATGGTCTTATTCGCAGTGTGGTAGCGAAGCGGGAAGCAGGCGGCGATTTTGCCGGTCTGGAGGATTTTATCTCCCGGATGGGCGAAAATGAGCTGAATAAGCGGGCAGTAGAAAACTTCATAAAGTGTGGTGCTATGGACTGCTTCGGCTACCACAGAAGTGAGCTCCTGAATGTTTATGACAGTATGATGGACAGCATTTCTGCCTCCCGCAAGAAAAATCTGGAAGGGCAGCTTGGACTGTTTTCTATGCTTCAGCAGACGGATGCGTCCGCTTCGATACCCATCCCCAGTCTGCCGGAAATGAAAAAGGCTGACTTGATGCTGCTGGAAAAGGAAACAACCGGAATTTATATTTCCGGACATCCCATGGATGATTTCCGTCACCTGCTCAAGGGCACCCACGTTGTGCCCATTGGTCAGCTGATGGATGAAGAAAGCACCCACCAGGATGATGAAATAGTCAGTATTGCCGGTGTTGTTCAGGCTGTGAAGATGAAAACCACCCGGAATAATTCTATGATGGCTTATGTGACGCTGGAGGACGATACCGCAGCCATTGAGCTGTTGGCTTTTTCCAGTGTCATCAGTCAATACGGTAATTACCTCAGGGAGAATATGCCTATCGTAGTCACCGGTCGCCTTTCTCTGCGGGATGAAAAGGAACCGCAAGTTGTGCTCAACCGTGCCCGTCCTATGTCGGATTTTTCCCGGGAGGACCGGGAACCGGAGCAGGCGGTCACCACAGGCAAGCTGTACCTGAAGCTCCCTACTGAGGAGGGAAGCCTTTTTGGGAAAATTAAGGCTATTCTTGGAATGTTCCCGGGAGACAGTCAGGTTGTGGTTTATTTTGCGGACACCAAAAAATGCAGAGGCAGCCGGTGTAGTCTGGACAGACGAATGCTGCAGGAACTGAAAAATGTTCTGGGTGAAGAAAATGTTGTGGTAAAATAGCTTTTCTTTTACTGCGAAATATGATATATTAAACAGAAGGAGGTGCTGTCGTGAAAAATAAATTACGCTTTGTGCTGTTGCTTGTTGCGGCAGTGCTGCTCCTTACCGGCTGCGGTATGACAACAGTCGATGAAATGTATAAGCTTCCCAAGCGCTCAGAGGACTATAATAACCTGCAATCCGCAATCGACAGCGCTATGACGGGGCTTGCCTATTGTGCGCCACTGGCAGGAGAAAACCGCCAGACTGTGCATATGGCGGATTTGGACGGCGACGAGGAAATGGAGTTTCTGCTCTTTGCCAAAGGCACGCAGGAAAAGCCGCTTCGCATCTTATTGTTCAAAAAAATTGACGATTCCTATGTGAACACAGACACTGTGGAATGCACAGGTTCAGCCTTTGACCAGGTGGAATATGTGGATATGGACGGTGGCGGCATGGAAATGATTGTGGGCTGCCAATTAAGCAACCAGGTTATTCGTTCCGCTGCCGTTTACGCGCTGAAAAACGGAGAATTGGTGCAGAAAACCAATATCAGCTATACGAAGTTCCTAACGGCTGATTTGGATAATGACAGCTATAGTGAGCTGTTTGTGCTAAGACCCGGCGCCACAGAGACGGATAACGGTGTGGCGGAGCTGTACTGTATGCGAAACCAGACGATAGAGCGGTACAATGAGGTGCCGATGTCTCAGCCGGCAGATCGGCTCAAGCGTATTGTTCTGGGTAAGCTGGACGGGGGAAAAACGGCGCTGTACATTGCCAGTGCAGTTGGTGACAATGCTTTGATTACGGACGTATACACAGTTCTGGACAAGAAGCTTGTCAATGTAACGCTTTCCAACGATTCCGGCACCAGCATCCAGACTATGCGCAACTATTATGTATTTGCCGATGATATTGATTCAGACGGTGTTGTAGAGCTTCCCTCGCTGATTCCCATTCATACAATGGGCTCGTCCACAATGGGCGACACCCAGCAGATTATTCGCTGGTATGCGATGAACCCCAGTGGGGAAGAGGTGGATAAGCTGTATACCTACCATGATTTTGCCGGTGGATGGTATCTACAGCTTTACAGTCATCTGGCGCCCAGAACCGTTGCGGTGGGGTCCGGAGATAAAATTGAATTTTACATCTGGGATGAAACGTATACCGCCTGCGAAAAGGTTATGACGCTGTATGTGCTTTCCGGTCATAACCGGGAAGAGCAGGGTCTGTCGGACAACCGCTTTATCCTGCAGAAAACCGACACGCTGGTTTATGCTGCCAGCCTGGAGCCTGCGGCAAAGGCGTATGAAATTACGGAAGAGAACATCGTTTACAATTTCCGACTAATCCAGCAGGACTGGAAGACTGGAGAGACATAATATGAAAAAAGTACTTATTTTGGAAGACGAAGAAAATATTCGCAGCTTTGTCGTCATTAACCTGAAGCGTGCCGGTTATGCGGCTATTGAAGCCGGCACCGGCGAGGAAGCCCTTGCCCGACTTCGTGACAATCCGGATATTGGTGTTGCGATTTTGGACATTATGCTTCCGGATATTGACGGCTTTGAGGTCTGCCGACGTATCCGGGCGACCAATAAGCAAATCGGTATCATTATGCTCACCGCCCGTACCCAGGAAATGGATAAGGTGACAGGCCTTATGACCGGTGCGGATGACTATGTGACAAAGCCCTTTTCTCCTGCGGAGCTGACAGCCCGTATTGATGCGCTTTATCGCCGCTTGGGTGGTGATACCAATGCGGATGTGGAGCTTCTCAGTCAGGGCCCCTTTGTGATGAATACCAGAAATCACACCCTGGAAAAAGCCGGTAACCGTGTGCGTTTAACTCAGGTGGAGTTCTCCATTCTGAAGCTGTTTATGCAGAACCCGGGAAGAGCATTGTCCAGAGAGGAAATTCTGGCTGCCGTGTGGGGACGTGATTACGAGGGCGAATTGAAAATTGTGGATGTGAACATCCGCCGTCTTCGCATTAAGATTGAGGATGATACCACGAACCCTACCTACATTACAACGGTGTGGGGCTTTGGCTATAAATGGGGCGCATAAAGGTTATGAAGAAACCTGTTTTTCGTATCAAGGGTCTGCGCAGACGCTTGCTTCTGAACACTGTTGGTGTGACCACGGCTCTGGGACTTGTGTGCGTGCTGATTGTTACCACAATGTTTGCGGCATACTACCAGTCTGCGATGGAAGCGGATATGCGTTACCGTGCGCGGACTACAACGGATTTTTTTTCCGGATACCTGAACCTGAGCTATAATCAGTACTATCAGTCCTGTATCACCTATGCTCAGACCTTTGAGGATAAAAACGACCTGGAGCTGCAGTTCATCAATGCCGACGGCAAGATTGTAGCATCCTCCTATGGTACCTGGGCAGGAGATTCGCCCACGACGCCGGATATTGACAAGGCAATTAACAACCGTAGCATTGAACCTTATTTGGGGAGGAATCCCCAGACAGGGGAGCGCATTATGGCTGTATCCAGCCCAATGATTTACAGCAACGGTGAAGTAATCGGTGTCTTGCGTTATGTGACATCGGCGGTGATTATGGACCGCCAGATTATCCGGATTACGATTTACTCGCTGCTGGCATTGGCGTTTGTTTTGGTGGTTATGCTTTTCAGCAGCAACTATTATATTCATACGATTTTGCTGCCGTTGCGTGACATCATTGAAAAGGCGAAAAAAATTACCGGCGGCAGCTACGGCATTCAAATTCAAATCAGCCAGGATGATGAAATCGGTGAGCTGGCAGAGGCAATTAACGAGATGTCAATGCAAATCAACCAGAATGAGAAAATGCAGTCTGAGTTTATTTCCTCCCTGTCTCACGAATTACGCACACCGTTGACTGCCATCACCGGTTGGAGTGAAACGCTGCTTAGCGCCGGAGACTTAAACGGAGATACCCGCAGAGGTGTGAAGATTATTCACGGAGAAGCCGGTCGGTTGACGGATATGGTGCTGGAGCTATTGGATTTTACCAAAATTCAGGACGGTCGAATGAACCTGAATATGGAGATGACTGACATCCGTGCGGAATTTGAAGACACCATCTATATGTACGGAAGTCGCTTGTCTCAAGAGGGAATCAAGCTGGTGTATCAGGACGATGATGAGGATATTCCCGAGATTCCCTGCGATCCAAAGCGGTTGCGGCAGGTTTTCTTAAACATTCTGGATAATGCCGCCAAGCATGGCTCCGAGGGTAAGAAAATTGAAGCCTCCATTGCCTGTGAGGAAAAGCTGGTGGTTGTGAAAATCCGGGATTACGGTCCGGGCATTCCGGAGGATGAGCTGCCTCTTGTGAAAAAGAAATTCTATAAAGGAAGCTCCAAAGCCAGAGGCTCCGGTATTGGACTTGCCGTCTGCGATGAGATTGTGCAGCTTCACGGTGGCAGACTGTGGTTGGATAATGCCGAAGGCGGCGGTACTTTGGTGAGAGTTGAAATCCCTGTTGAGTAAGGAAGAAATTACTATGTTTAATAACCCGTGTCAGGAAAAATTTAAGACAATGATTGGCGGACAGGCACTGATTGAGGGTATTATGATGCGCGGACCCAAGCTGGATGCGATCGTGACCCGCAATCAGGAGGGGCTGCATATTGAAACAAAACCCCGCAAAGTACGCCCCGGTAAATCCGTCCTCAGCTGGCCCTTTATCCGTGGCGTGGTGAACTTCTTAGATTCCCAGGTGGCCGGTGTTAAGGCGCTGATGCGTTCTGCGGATTTATCTCCGGAGGAGACCCAGGAGCAGCCCTCCAAGCTGGATATGTGGTTGGAAAAGAAGCTGGGAGACAAGAAATTCCAAAATTACCTTGTGGGAACAGCGGTTGCCTTTGGAATGGGTATGTCAGTTTTGCTTTTTTTCCTGCTTCCCAATATTATTGGCAGCTTCTTTGACCGCTGGGTCAGCAGCAATGTGCTGCGGAACCTGATTGAAGGCCTTGTACGGATTGCTATCTTCCTTGGATACCTGCTTGCAGTTTCCCGGATGGGTGAGATGAAGCGTGTGTTTTCCTACCATGGCGCAGAGCATAAAACGATACGCTGCTACGAGGCAGGTCTTCCTCTAACGGTGGAAAATGTTCGCGTACAAACCCGAAAGCACCCCAGATGTGGAACGAGCTTCCTGTTTGTGGTGCTGGTGTTGTCAATTTTGGTCTTCTCCGTGGCTTCCTCGCTGCTTTTGGCGCTGGTTCCTGCCTTGGAAACAATGCGTGGCAGCTTGCTCTATAGCTTGATAATGTTTGGGTTTAAGCTGCTGTTGTTGCCCCTGGTGGTGTCTGTCAGCTATGAGATTAACCGCTTGGTCGGCAGGTATGATAATTGGCTGACACGGCTTATTACTGCGCCTGGGCAGTGGTTTCAGAATTTTACCACCTATGAGCCCGATGACGGTATGATTGAGGTTGGCATTGCCGCTCTGCAAGCGGTACTTCCGGAGAAAGAGGGGGAGGACCGTTGGTAAAGAAGCTTTCGGAACTTTACCTGGAGGCTCGCAGGGCGCTTTCCCAGCAGGAGGACAAGCAAACAGCAAGTCTGCTGGCGAGGAACCTTCTGTGCCATGCTACCGGAAAAACCCAGGAGCAGCTTCTGGCTGATTTGGAACTGTATGGCTCTCAGGCGGTATGTGAAGAAATGGACCGCTCTTTGCAGCGTGTGTTGACCGGTGAGCCCCTGGCCTATATTCTGGGACAGTGGGATTTTTACGGTATGACACTTGTTGTCAATGAAAATGTGCTGATTCCCAGGGATGACACTTGTGCAGTTACAGACCTGGCAATTAAACAGGGACTTTTTTTGGACAGAACACCCCGTATACTGGACTTGTGCACCGGAACCGGTTGTATCGGTCTTGCCATTGCCCATCGTGTTAAGGATGCTAAAGTGACATTAGGCGATGTATCCCCGGAGGCAATGGCTGTGGCGAAGAAGAATATTTCCCTGCAAAAGCTTTCTGGGCGGGTATCCTGCGTCCGCATAGATGCCTTGGAACCGCCTACAGCATTTCTGGGAAAATTCGATATGATTGTTTCCAATCCCCCTTACATCACCACCCGGGATATGCAGACGCTTCCTGCAAGTGTGAAGAACTTTGAGCCGCATCTTGCACTGCACGGTGGGGAAGACGGACTGGTGTTTTACCGCAGCATTGCGCAGAAATACCAGGCAGCCCTGAAGCCCGGTGGCTACCTTTGCTTTGAGTTCGGCATGGGACAGGGTGATGATGTATGTGCGATTTTGGAGACAAACGGGTACACAATTCTGGAACGCACCAGAGATTATAACAATGTTGAACGGGCGGTGCTTGCTCAGTTCGGCAGGAAGGAAGTTTAATATGGCTACGAAAAAGACAACATACGATGCCCCCACCCCAGCTACAGACAAGAAAAAGGCATTGCAGACTGCGCTGTCCCAGATTGAAAAGAATTTCGGAAAAGGCACAGTGATGCGCTTAGGTGATCGTCCGGAAATGAATGTGGATGCAATTCCCACCGGTTCTCTTGCGCTGGATGCAGCGCTGGGTATTGGCGGTGTGCCGAAGGGCCGCATTATCGAAATTTACGGACCGGAGTCCTCTGGTAAAACCACCCTGGCTTTGCACATTCTGGCAGAGGCGCAGAAGATGGGCGGTGAAGTAGCCTTTGTGGACGCAGAGCACGCATTGGACCCTGTCTATGCGGCAGCGTTGGGTGTGGATACGGACAATATGCTGGTTTCTCAGCCGGATACCGGTGAGCAGGCGCTGGAAATTACCGATGCCTTAGTGCGCTCCGGTGCCGTGGATGCCGTGGTTGTGGACTCTGTGGCAGCGCTGGTGCCCCGGCAGGAGATTGAAGGCGAAATGGGCGACACCTTTGTTGGCCTGCAGGCAAGACTGATGAGTCAGGCCTTGCGGAAGCTGGCAGGCACCATTTCCAAGACAAACTGTGTTGTGATTTTCATTAACCAGCTGCGTATGAAAATCGGTGTGATGTACGGAAATCCCGAAACCACCACCGGCGGCAATGCGCTGAAGTTCTACTCCTCCGTCCGTCTGGATGTGCGCCGTGTGGAGGCAATTAAAGAGGGGAGTAACGTTGTTGGTAATAAGACCCGAGTGAAGGTCGTGAAGAATAAGGTTGCGCCGCCCTTCCGTGAGGCTTACTTTGATATTCTGTACGGTCAAGGCATCAGCAAGTGGAGTGAGATTATTGACCTGGCTATTCAAATGGATATTGTCCAGAAAAGCGGTAGCTGGTTCTCTATGGGCGATGAGCGCATCGGTCAGGGTAAGGACAGTGTGAAGGCTTTTCTGATCGCAAATCCCGATATTGCTGAAAAGGTTGAGGCGGAGGTTCGTGCCAACCTGCTGCAGCTGAGCGCAAGGGAGCCTGCAAGACCCGCCAGCTCACCTGTAGCCATCAGCGCAGATGACTTTGATGATGAAGATTGATGCCCTTGCCTCCCAGCCTGATAGGGCGGGGAGGCATACGGTGCGTTTTTCTGACGGTACCGTAATGCGACTTTATCCCCAGACAGTGGAGGACTTTGGTCTGTATGCCGGTATGGAGCTGGAGGAATCACAGCTGTTGAAGCTGAAAACTGCGGCAGGGCAGATGTCTGCTAAAATGCGTGCGGTGCGGATTGTAGCTGCCTCCAGCGTGTCCAAGCAGGACCTGCAGCGTAGGTTGATACAAAAAGGGGAGGACCCGGACCAGGCGAAACAGGCTGTGGAGTGGATGACGGAGCTTCACTTGGTTGATGACCGTCAGACTGCGCAGCAAATTGTCCAGCGATGCATTCATAAGGGTTACGGTCTTGCAAGGGCAAAGCAGGCGCTGTACGAGAAGCGGATACCCAGGGAATATTGGCAGGAGGTGCTGGCAGAATATCCCGACCAGTGCGATGCCATAGAAGACTATCTGCGCAACCATTTGCAGGATGCGAAAGACCCAAAGCAGCTCCGTAAGGTAATAGATTCCCTGGTGCGTAAAGGGCATAGCTATAGCCGGATCAAGCAGGTGCTGAACAAGCTGACACTGGACACGGAAGATTTCCCGGAGGATGAATAATGGCAAATATTGGTTTTATTTCCCTAGGATGCGCCAAAAACCAGGTGGACTGTGAACGGATGATTTACCGGGTGCAGGAGGCCGGACACAGGATACAGCCGGATATCATCGGCGCGGATGTGGTGGTGATTAACACCTGCGGCTTTATTGACAGCGCAAAAAGCGAAGCGATTGACCACATCCTGCAAATGGGTGCGCTGAAGCAGGAAGGTCACATCGGCAAAATTTTGGTTACCGGCTGTCTTTCCCAGCGATATCAGGGGGAGATACTTTCGGAATTGCCGGAGGTTGACGGTGTTTTAGGAACCGGAAGCTATACGGAAATTGTCCCGGCAATTGAAAAACTTTTGGCAGGGTATAAGGTTTCTGAGTTTGGAGATATCGATGCCCCGGAGCAGGAAACCGGACGTGTCCTGACAACCCCGGAGCATTATGCCTACATTAAGATTGCCGAGGGCTGCGATAACCGCTGTGCTTATTGTATTATTCCATATTTGCGGGGCAAATTTCGCAGCCGCAGTATGGACGATATACTCTATGAGGCACGGCATTTGGCAGCAAACGGCGTAAAAGAGCTGATAGTGGTGGCGCAGGACACCAGCCGTTACGGTACGGATTTACCTGAGCATAAGCGACTTTTGCCGGAATTGCTTCGTCAGCTTTGTCAAATTGAAGGCTTTGAATGGGTGAGAATCCATTATGTATATCCCGATGAAATTGACGATGAATTGATTGAGGTTATCGCATCGGAGCCGAAAATTGTCAAGTATCTGGATATTCCCATTCAGCACTGTAACAGCAAAATCCTGAAGCGAATGAACCGCCGTGGTGACGGAGAGTTTTTGCGGCAATTATTTTCCAAGCTTCGCAGAAAAATACCGGACCTTGTACTGCGAACCAGCGTTATTACCGGACTTCCCGGTGAAGGCGAAGAAGAATTTACGGAGCTATGCGAATTTTTGAAAGAAATGCGCCTGGAACGTGTGGGTGCGTTTCCGTTTTCTCCTGAAGAGGGGACGCCTGCTGCGGAAATGGAATTTCCCGACAGCGAGGTTGCGCTGGCAAGAGCGCAAATGGTGGAAACTATTCAGTCCGGAATTATGGATGAATACAGTCAGGCCTTAATCGGCAAGACCTTGTCTGTGCTGGTAGACGGCTATGATGAGGAATTTGAACAGTTCTTTGAAAGAACCTATGCAGATTCTCCGGATATTGACGGAAGAGTCTGGATTGCCTCAGAGGAAGCACTTTCTGAGGGTGAATATATAAAGGTCTGTATTGACGGACTGATTGACGGTGACCTGTCCGGTTACCCAGTGGAGGAATGATTATGACAACAGCAAGTAAGATTACATTGGTACGTGTGGCATTTATCCCCCTTTATATGCTTTTTATGTACTTAAGTGGCGGAGAACCCAATGCTTGGATGTGGGTTGCTCTTGGAATTTTTGTAATTGCCAGCCTGACGGACTATATTGACGGTCATATTGCCCGGAAATATAATCAGGTCAGCGATTTTGGCAAATTTTTAGACCCCTTGGCGGATAAGCTGCTGACCATTGCCGCTATGGTAATGTTCTGCCAGTGGGGCAAATTCCAGGCCTGGGCGCTGATGATTGTGCTGACCCGTGAATTTGCAGTTACGGGGCTGCGACTGGTTGCCGTTGGAAAGGGCACTGTCATTGCCGCCGGTAAAAGCGGAAAGTTTAAAACAGCCAGCACGATGATTGGTCTTTGTGTGATGATGGCATTTCCTGCAATCGCCATTTTGAATTGGGTGATTGTGAGCATCATTGTATTAACCACGGTATATTCCGGCGTTGAGTACTTCATTCAAAACTGGAACTGCCTTTGGGACGAAAAGTAAGATAAATGCCGACGCTTTCCGCGTCGGCATAACACTGTGAGGTAACTATGAATACGAGGGAAATCGGCGAAATTCGCCGCAGAGTCCGTCGGGACAGAAGCAATATGACCGCCATTTACGGCTGCTATGTCAACGGACAAAAGGAAATTATTTCCACCTTCCGCCAAAGCACCGGAATGATGCCGGAAAACGAGGCGGAAAAATATTTCGGTGTGCTGAAACGCACACTCTCCGGAACAATTGGCAAAAATCTCATTGACATCAGCTTCCGGACTGCGCAGGTAGCAGACAGTCCGGAGCATAAATTCCTGATGGAGCTGCGCAATACCCGCCTGGAGGACGAGAGCCTGCGCAGGCAGCTTTTTGAGAAAATTATTGAGAATGTAACCTTTGATGATGGCTACGTAATTCTTGTGGGCTGTGACAGCTATGACGTACCGTTTAAAAGCAAGGATGATGAGATACAGACCGATGCTTCCGGTGAAGTGTATACCTACCTTCTGTGCGCAGTTTGCCCTGTAAAGCAGACAAAGCCCGTGCTGCGCTATATTTCAGAGGAGAAGCAATTCCACGATGGGGGCATTGCCCAGGTGGTGTGCGCTCCGGAGCTGGGCTTTTTATTTCCGGCTTTTGACGGCAGAGCTACCAATATTTATAATGCGCTGTACTACACCCACAACACCAAGATTGGCTATGACAGTTTTGTTCAGGCTTTGTTTAACACCCAGCCGCCCAAACCGGCTTCAGAGCAGAAGAAGTCCTTTGAGGCGCTGCTGACACGCAGTCTGGACGAAGAATGCAATCTGGATGTGGTGCAAAGCGTTCACGAGCAAATCAGCCAGAGTATAGCGATGCATAAGGAAAGTAAGCTTGCGGAACCCTTGCTGATTTCCAAGGATGACGTAAGAACTGCCTTGAAATCCTGCGGTATTTCTGAGCCCAGAATTGCGAAATTCAGTCTGGACTTTGACGAAGCTTTTGGTCACGATGCGTTGGTACACCCAAAGAACATTGTGGACGACCGTCATTTTGAAGTAAAAACCCCGGATGTGTCTATTAAGGTAAATCCGGAGAGACTGGATTTGATTGAGACCCGTGTTATTGGCGGCGTGAAATACATTATGATTTGCGCAGATGAAAACGTGGAAGTCAACGGTGTAAATATCCACATCAAAGAGGAAACGGTTTCTGTATAAAATATGCCCACCAAGCCTTGCTTGGTGGGCATAAATATTATTTGCTGTTTTTAACAATGGAATAGAGAAGCTCTACGCAGTTTTCAATGCCAAGGGAACCGGAATTGAGGCAAATATCATAGTTTTCTGTAGCGCCCCATTCCTGCCCGGTGTAGTGATGATAGTTGACACTGCGACGCTTGTCCTTCTCATTCAGGCGTGCTTCCGGAGATTTCTCTGACTCACCGTAAAGTGTGACAATGCGGTGCGCACGGAAATCCATATCTGCGTGGATAAAGGCATGGAGACAATCCTCACGGTCCTTGAGAATATAATCGGCATTTCTGCCTACGATAACGCAGGGTCCTTTCTCGGCAAGCTGTAAAATCACGTTGCACTGCACATTCCACAAGAAGTCTGCGGTAGACAGGCCATTCATAATCCCGGGCACACTTTGCTGGGCAAAGGAATAGGCAAAAATGCTTTTTCCGGGTGCATGCTCACCGTGTTCTTCCACATAATTGGGAGCAAAGCCGGATTCCAGTGCGATATGGTCCACCAGTTCCTTATCATAAAAGGGGATACCTAACTTTTCCGCCAGCATATGTCCAATGGTACGCCCGGCACTGCCAAATTCACGGCTGATGGTGATGATTTTCTTTTCCATAAAAATACCTCCTGCAGGGTTTTCCTTCGCTTATATTATATCAAGCCCTGCAGGAGATGTCAATGCTACATAATATGCTCTTCTGCGCAATTGTCCAGTACACGCATACCCATTTCCTCCGGGCTCGCTACCGGAAACATAGCAATGCTTGTTTGATCAAACTTGTGATTTAACACTTCTTCCGGATTGACTCGAAAATCCTCCGGATACTTTTTATCCTTTTTCATTTCATCACCCCAAAACAGTTTGCCTCAAACAAGAAACAGCCAGTCAAGTTTTGACTGGCTGTTTTAGAAAATTTATCCAATTTCTACACCGCAGACAAGACCGCCCCGGGTACCCACCACCAACATATTCTCGAAGATGGCAGGGGAGGCTTCAATGTTGGAGCCCAGTTCAATGTAGGTGATTTTTTCGCCGGATTTTCCGTCGATCAGGAATACCTTGCCGGCAGAATCACATTGAATGATGTAGCCCTTGTTCTCAGCGGTGTAAATACCGGCTGGGGAACTCCAGCAGTAGTTATTCATGGTAATCTCCCAGACCTTCTCGCCGGTTTCTGTGTTCAGCGCAACCAAAACACCCTTGCCTGCGGTGGGGGTACGGGAAATGGAATAAATTACAAGACCCTCCATATCGGTGCCCTTCTTGCCCAGCAGGACAGAGGACAGCACGCCGCCGGAGACGTCCTTGTTATAGGCAACGTCATCGTAAACAACTTCCCAAACAATCTCACCTGTAGCAGCATCCAGCTTGTGCAGGTGGGTTTTGCCGTTGGCATACTCCATAGAGTTGCCGGTGTAGATATAGCCCTTGCCGTCATCTGCCCACTCAAACACGGGAGTTGCATTGACGTCATCTTTGGTGTTCTGGCACCATACAAGCTCCATAGTATCCAAATCCACACAGAAGAACAGACCGCCGTTATCACCAAAATAGCAGTATCTGCCGACGATAATGGCGCTGCTTTCCGCACCCTTGCTGCGTCCAGTGTTGGTGCTGTAGCAATTCTTGACCATCGGGTCCGGATTGATAGAAATGGTGCCGGCAGACTTGTCGTAGCTTGTGTTCAGCTTCATAGTGTACAAAACGCCGTTTTCGCCGGGCCAAACCATTGTATCGGTTTCTGCATCCACTAAGGGTGCGGAGTCAAACGCATACCATTTCCGGGTGTTCACATCGCCCTTGCCGCTGTGCTCCCAGATAATTTCGCCCTTAATCAGGTCAACGATATACATTCTTGCAGCCTTGCCACCGGCGGTGTTATCACCGGAGCCGACATAGAACAGGGGATAGCCTCTGGGGTCCAGAGAGCCGGAGCCCTTGAAGGTCATACCCATATTGATTTTCGGGCGGGTAAAGGAGCCATCCTCGATATCGCAGAAGTAGATGTTACCATCCATAGTGGCATAAATAACCTCAATAAGACCGTCTTTAGCCTTTTTCTCATCGTAGAGGTTCATAATTTGCTTGGTTTCATCATCCCACTGCACGATAACAGGCTGACCTGTCCAGCCGGTACCGGACCAGAAGCCGCCCATAGAGCTGCTCATACCGCCAACCTTGTAGCTCCATTTCTTTTCCAGGGTTTTGTTGACCACGTTGGTCACACCGTAGCTGGGACCGGTTCTGTAGTTGTCACCACGGAAGGTGAGCACACCAGGAAGCTGGCTATAGGTTGCAGCATTGCCGAAGGAGATGGACTCTTGCCGTTGGTAGCTGTCAACCTGCTTCATATCCTCATAAATCTTCCACACCACATTCCACTTTGCAGGGTCAGCATTTGCGCCCATGGTTGCGGTATAAGTGGGTTCCGGTTCCGTAGGCACAGTGGTTTCCTCGGTGGTAGGCTCAGCGGTGGTTGTATCCGGCAGGTTGCCCTTGTCGCCGGATGTGCTCTGCGTTGTTCCGTTGCCGCCGAGAGACGCATTGTAGGAATTGTATTTGATTGTACACACAATGGTGCATACCAGCACAATTGCTGTTGCCAGATACATAACTGCCAGCAAGAACTTTCTGGATGCAGGCAGTTTCCCTTTACCGCCTCTTGCCAGTACGGTAAAGGCAATGCTGCTCAAAAACAGAACGGCCAGAATAACAAACAGAACAATCAGCGCGGGCTTCATAATACCGGCAGAACCGCCAATGACGGATGTAGTTGCCAAAATGGTGTTCATTTGATTACCTCCTTGGTACATCAATTGTATAATGCAATCATTATAGCACTAAGATGGGTAGGGCGCAAGACAAAAAACAAATATATCTCAAAACATTTCTTGTTTCGGTCCATTGTCTTTTGGGTTACCACGTGATATAATGCAGCTATAAGAAAATTCTGGAGGTCCATATGAAACCGATTGCAGAAATAATAGCCGAGGAGCTTGGTCAAAAAAGACTTTATGTGGAAAACGTGATAGCCCTTCTGGACGAGGGAAACACCATTCCTTTTATCGCCCGGTACCGGAAGGAAATGCACGGCACGATGGACGATACAACTCTGCGAAACCTGGAGACCCGCCTGAATTATCTTCGCAATCTTGCCCAGCGGAAAGAGGAAATTTTAAACTCCATTGAAACCCAGGGGAAATTGACAGAGGAATTGACGCAGGCAATTGAAAATGCCGCAACTCTTGCGGAAGCAGAGGATTTGTACCGCCCCTACAAGCAAAAACGTCGCACACGTGCTACGGTAGCGAAGGAGAAGGGGCTGGAGCCTTTGGCATTGGCGATTTTTGCCCAGGATGGGCAGGACCCGGCACAGCTGGCGCAGGCCTACATTGACCCGGAAAAGGGCGTGGAAACCCTGGAGGATGCGCTGGCAGGCGCATCGGATATCATTGCGGAAATGATTTCCGATGATGCGGACATTCGTAAAATGCTCAGAATGAAAATGGAGCGTATTGCTATTGTTTCTGTTCAGGCTGTTGACCCGGAGCAGGACAGTGTGTACCGCCTGTACTATGATTTTACAAGTCCTGTGTCCCGGCTGCAAAATCACCAGATATTGGCAATCAACCGTGGTGAGAAGGAAGAATTTTTGAAGGTATCCGTTTCCTTACCCGGAAATGAGGGACAGGCTGTGGTCTGCCGTGGCGCACTGAAGCCTACGGCGCATATCAGTACCTTTGTCCGGGCTGCGGCGGAGGATGCCTATACCCGGCTGATTTTCCCCAGCGCAGAAAGAGAATTGCGCAGTAACCTGACAGAACGTGCCAGCGAGGCGGCTATTGCGAACTTTGCTTTAAACCTGAAGCCTTTGCTGATGCAGCGACCTGTGAAGGGCTTTGTCACAATGGGGCTTGACCCCGGATACCGCAACGGCTGCAAGGTTGCTGTGGTAGACGGCACCGGACTGGTGCTGGACACAAATGTGGTTTATCCTACTTTTTCCCAGAGCAAGAAGGCGGAAGCAATTTCTGTTCTGAGCGCAATGATTCGTAAGCATGGTGTGCAGCATATTGCCATCGGCAACGGTACCGCCTCCCGGGAAACGGAGGCAATGACTGTGGAAATGCTGAAAAATCTCCCCGGTGTCAGCTACGTGATTGTGAATGAGGCTGGCGCATCGGTGTACTCTGCTTCCAAGCTTGCAGCAGAAGAATTTCCGGATTTTGACGTCAATCTGCGCTCTGCGGTTTCTATTGCCCGCAGACTGCAGGACCCATTGGCGGAGCTGGTAAAAATTGACCCCAAGGCCATCGGCGTGGGACAATACCAGCACGATATGCCCCAGAAGCGTCTGGACGAATCCTTGGGCGGTGTGGTGGAGGACTGCGTCAATGCAGTTGGTGTGGACCTGAATACCGCATCTGTCAGCCTTTTACAGCAGGTCTCAGGATTGACTGCGACCACTGCCAAAAATGTGGTTAGCTACCGGGAGGAAAACGGCGCATTTACCTCTCGTAATCAGCTGAAAAAGGTCCCTAAGCTGGGACCCAAGGCATTCCAGCAGTGCGCAGGTTTTTTGCGTGTGCCGGAGAGTAAGGAAATTTTTGACAATACCGGTGTGCACCCGGAAACCTATGCAGCAGCTGAAAAATTACTGGAGCTTTGCGGCTATACGAAAAAGGACATTGCATCGGGAAAGCTGGAGGAATTGGCAAGCCGATTTGCAGAGCTTAACCACGCAGAGCTGGAACAGTCCTGCGGTGTGGGTATTCCCACTTTGGAGGACGTGGTAAAGGAATTGCTGAAACCCGGACGTGACCCCCGGGATGATTTGCCCGCACCTGTCTTGCGTACGGATGTTCTGGAGATGAAGGATTTGAAGCCCGGGATGGTTCTCTCCGGAACGGTTCGCAATGTGATTGACTTTGGCGTTTTTGTGGATATTGGTGTTCATCAGGACGGACTTGTGCATATTTCCCAAGTGTCAACCCGCCGTGTAAAGCACCCCAGTGAGATTGTCAAGGTGGGGGATATAGTCAAGGTGGCGGTCCTGGAAGTGGATGAAAAACGGAAAAGAATTGGTTTAACAATGAAAAATATTCCAAGCAACTGATCGGAGGTTTTAGACTATGAGAAATCAGATTCGATTATCCAATGCGCAATTTTGGAAGGAAGGGCAAGAAAAGGAAAATGTTCTTTTGCCCCATACCTGGAACAACCTGGATGGTCAGGACGGCGGTGGTGACTACTGGCGCGGCGACGGTCATTATGAAATACAGCTGCCGGAACCCAATGCCGGCAAGCGTCAATATATTGAATTTGGCGCTGCCAATCATAGAGCGAGCGTGTATTGTAACGGAGAATTTGTTGGCGAGCACAAGGGTGGCTTCTCTGCTTTCCGTTTTGAACTCACATCCTTTTTAAAGCAGACGGATAATACAGTGACTGTGATTGTTAATAACGAAAAGCAGCCCATTTATCCCCAAAGAGCAGACTTTACCTTCTGCGGTGGTCTGTATCGGGAGGTTTGCTTTATCGAAGTAGAGCCTGCCCATATTGACCTGATGAAGGATGGTTCTACCGGTGTGTTTGTTACAGCACAGCCCAATGGCGCTGTGCGCGTAGATGCGTTTACGGTCAATAGTGAGGCTTGTCAGCTTGAGATTGTCTTAACGGATGCAGAGGGGAATGTTGTTGCGCAGGAAAAACAGGATGCGCAGGACCATACACCATTTCATTTAACGGTTCAGAATCCCCGTTTGTGGCAAGGTTTAGAGGACCCCTATTGCTACCGTTGCACAGCCAATCTTCTGTTAGGTGATGTAATTGTAGACAGTGTGTCTTCTGATTTTGGCTTTCGGTCTTTCCGCGTAGATCCGGAAAGCGGATTTTACCTTAACGGAATTTCCACACCGCTTAGAGGCGTTGCCAAGCACCAGGACCGAAAGGATAAGGGTTGGGCGGCTTCCAACGCAGATTTAGAAGAGGATTTAGATTTAATTCTGGAAATGGGTGCCAATACCATTCGTTTGGGACATTACCAGCATCCCCAGCATTTCCTTGACCTGTGTGACAAGTCCGGACTTGTCCTGTGGGCAGAAATTCCGTTTATCAGCCAGTTTATGCCGGAGCAGGAGGCCTTTGACAATACAATCAGCCAGATGACGGAGCTGATTGCCCAGAACTATAACCACCCCAGCATTTGCTGTTGGGGCATTCAGAATGAAATCACCATCGGTGGCTGGAGCGAGGGTTTGATTGATAATCTATATGCCCTTGCAACTCTGGTGAAAAAGCTGGATCCCTTCCGCTTGTCTACGATGGCGCATATTGGCGGCGTTTCAGATTACCACGAGACCAATTATTTGACCGATGTAGTTAGCTTTAATTACTACTTTGGTTGGTACTCCGGCAAGGTGCACGACACTGCTGAACGGTTGGATACATATCATAAGGTAAACCCCCAGGTTTGTTATGGTGTTTCGGAATACGGTGCAGATTGTAACGTGGATATTCACTCTACAAAACCCTTTAATCACGATTATTCCGAGGAGTATGGCGCTTACTATCACCACGAGATGCTGAAAATGATTTCTCAGCGTCCTTATCTGTGGGCAACCCATGCATGGATTATGTTTGATTTTGCTGCAGATGCCCGTGACGAGGGTGGTATGAAGGGAATCAATGCTAAGGGACTTGTTACCCAGGACAGAAAGTATAAAAAGGATTCCTACTATGTCTATCAGGCATATTGGACAAAGAAGCCTATGGTACATCTGTCCGGTAAGCGATTTACAAAGCGTGGTCCCGGAGAAAATATCTTTACGGTCTATACCAACGAAGATGCTGTGCGCTTGTACGTAAACGGTGAATTTGTTGCGGAAAAGCCGGCAGTAGACCATGCGGTGGTATTTGAAAACGTAGCACTTGTTCCCGGCTTTAATACGCTTTCCGTCAAGACGGCGAATGCCGAGGATACCGGTGAGTTTGAGGCGGTTTCTGAAGCTTGGCAGGATTACACCTTGCCGGATATTGAGGATGCGCTGCAGGCAGGCAACTGGTTCGACAGTGAGCGTGATGACACCGACAATGAAGAAATTCAGATCCTGGATGGCTTTTATTCCGTTGAGGATGTGGTTGGAGATTTGTTCACCAATGAGCAGATCATTCCGGTGGTAAAGGGCTGGATTATGAGTAGCGACCATTTGGATAACGGCGAGAAAATGCTGCTGATTTCCAGACTGCATAACTGGGGCACGATGTGGGGTGACCGCACCATTTATCAAATCAAAATGCTAAATGAAAGCTTTACGCCCCTTGAAAAAGCAAGACTGAACCGTGCACTTTCCAAGATTCGCAAATAATTTTAAATGGGCTACTGCCGTTTGGCAGTAGCCCATTTTTTATGCTGTAGGAGCCTCAGCAAATTGTGATTGGGTTTGCTGCAACGGCTGCTTCAAGGCATTGTTGACAGATTCAATCAGAATAGCCTTTTCCGTCTCTGTTAGTGTCATATCACCGGCACCGGTGTAGGTTTTGAGGAAGTTCTTGGGAATTGTTGTCAGTTTGATATCATCCAGCTGTTCGACATTTGCGAGCTTACAGTACCAGGTGTAGGCAGCAATCAGCCGACCGTAATCATTTGCGTGAGCGTAGTCACGAATCAATTCCTTCTCAGTCAGGTAGCTGGACATTGCATTTTCCATAGCTGTTCCTGTGGGAATCATCAGTTTAAAGGTATCGTCTGTCAGAATGTAGTTTTCTACATTCTCGCAGGTCTTATTGTAAAAAACAAGGCGGTCGTTGTTGTAGGCCTTATAACCTTCTGTATAGACATTGGTTGCTGCGCCGGTTTGCTTTACATAGACTTCCTGCAGGCTGGGGTCCGTAGCAAAAGCCCAGGGCATATGCCAGGCAAAAACCGCATTCTTATTCAGCTTGTGCTCATTCACGTATTCCTGAATGGTCTGGATGTTGCCATCGGTAAACTTGTCTGCTTCTGCAAGTTCAAAGGTTCCGCCCTGCATAACAATCAAATCCCAATCCCGATATACAAGCGCATCCTTCATAGAGACGTCACTGATAATCTGCGGCGGATTTGCTGCACTGCTGCTTTTGCTGTAATACAGGTCATAGGCGCGTTCATCATTCTTAATGTATTCCACATGCCGCCACAGGGGACAGCCGGAGTAATAAAGTGTACCGACCTCCAGACCGTCATAGCCCTCTGCTGCTGCAACCAGTGCCAGCATATGGTTAGCGTCAACCGCCAGAGAGTGACCCAGGGTCAAAACCTTGAGGAACTGCTTTGGCTCGTCAGCCTCTGTTGTTGCCGGGGAAGTGGTATCGTTAGCCGCTGGAGTATTGCCGCAGCCGCCCAGTGCGCCCAGCACCATCAGGACAGTCAGTAGAAGCGCAAAAATTCGTTTCATCATATGTATTTCCCCTTTATAAAATTTACCACCTACGGAATACAAATTGTAGGTGGTAAGGTTTGGTGGACCTGAGGAGATTCGAACTCCCGACCCCCACAATGCGAATGTGATGCGCTCCCAGCTGCGCTACAGGCCCATATTGTCTTGAGTATACTTCTTTTTTGGATAAATGTCAAATGGTTTTTGGACTGAATAAATACTTCCAATATTTGCCAAAAGTCATTTTTACTTGCTTTTTTTGTAACTTTCTGTTACTATATAAAAAATTATGTAAAGGAGAACGACAGATGAAGCGATTGCTCAGCGGACTACTGGCTGTATTATTGTTGATTGGTACATATGGCGGATTGCCCATTCGTGCAAGGGCAGAAACAATGACCTCCTCTGATGCGTTTATTGAGATACTGAAGCAGCGGGAAGGCTTCTCGAAGTATCCGTATGAAGATAATTCTCAGTGGTCAATCGGCTACGGTACCCGTGTACCCAGCGGTAAGCTCGATTATTACAAGGAGCATGGCATCACCGAAGAGGAAGCGGTGGCGCTTATGCGGAGTATGCTCAAAGGGTTTGAGAATTCTGTCCTTAAATTTGCGGCGAAGTATAATTTCACGCTGACCCAGAATCAGTTCGATGCGTTGGTTTCCTTTTCTTACAACTGCGGTGATGCCTGGACAACAAATTCCTCCGGCTATATGAACCGCGCTGTCAGGGAAGGGTGGACCGGCTCTGATTTTCTGTACGCAATTCTCCTTTGGAGTACTTCTGCCGGCCAGTATATTTTGATTAACCGACGGCTCTATGAAGCCAATATGTATATAAACGGTATTTATCAAAAGGACTATGATAAGGAAAACGGTAATTTTAAATACGTATTTCTGGAGGCAGGCGCCGGTAAAACCCGGTACATAATCCACGGTTATGATAAGACAGACCCTAAGGGTGTTCGCGCTGAATTTTCCGTGATTCCCTCCGGTGTAGACGGCAACGGCAAAGCCTTTGACTATCAGTTTGAAGGCTGGTATACAGCGCCCACCGGCGGTGAAAAGGTAATTGCCCTTGATGGCACCTTGGCAAATGGTGCGGTGTTATATGCCAGATGGATGGACCCCTCCGGAAATGTGGTATACCTGCCCAAGGGAGCTGCCTGCGAGCCTACAAGCGTTATCGCTACCGGTACTGTCAATATCCGTACCGGTCCCGGCACATTCTACAGCAAGAACGGTAAGGTGCAAAAAGGTACGGCTATCACACTGACCCGTGTTTACATCGATGGCACAAAGCGTTGGGGTGAGTTTGAGGGCGGTTGGGTCAGCCTGGATTACACGAACTACGATGCGGTAGTGGGTGCGCAGGACGTCTGGCCGAAATCCGGTACAGTGAACGCAAACGGTGTCAATGTCAGAACCGGTCCCGGAACCGGCTACGATAGTGTAACCAAGCTCAGTGAAGGCACGAGGATAAATATCCACGAGAAGGTCTATGACGGCAGCAAGTACTATTGGGGCAGGATGGATGATGGCAGCTGGATTGCCCTGCAGTATGTTACCTTTGATGTAACCGGAACGACTCCGGAACCGGACACACCTGAAGACGAAACTCAGGATACGGAGCAGGATGCCGATACGGGAACAGACGACCCGATTAAAACTGCCGATATTAACGGAAACGGCAGCATTGACAAGGACGATGCAATCTATTTGCTTCGGCACGTGGTTTACCCGGCAAAGTATCCGGTTTTGGTAAATGCCGATATTAACGGCTCCGGTGCAGTTGATCAGGACGATGCGATTTATCTGCTTCGTCACGTTGTATATCCGGATAAATATCCTTTGAAATTAGGAGATTGATATGAAAAAAATTACAACTATGCTATGCGCTGCGTTTTTGATGCTGGCAATGCTTGTTACTGCATCTGCAGCGTCCAATGTATCTGTCAGCATTTCCCGGAGCAAGAAATCCATCAACGCAGGGGATAAGGTGACAATTACTGTTTCCGGTAAGGCAAAGTCCTGCAACAGTGGCGGTGTGGAGGTTTCCTTTAATTCGTCTGTATTTGAGCTTGTCAGTGGCGACTGCGTAGTTAGCGGCGCCTTTATGAAGGACTTTAACGCCGGGTCTCAGGATGGTGTTTTTGCCTTTGATTCTGCCTCCGATATTTCCGGAAATGTATTAAAATTTGTTTTAAAAGCTAAGAGCAATGCGCCAACCGGCAAATATAACGTAACAGTAAAATTCAAGGCAGACAGCACTACCGCAAGTGCTACAACGACCGTTACCATTGCTTGCGAGCATAGCTACAGCAATAACTGTGACGAGAGCTGTAATAAATGCGGCGCAACCCGTGAGGGCAATCACAGCTGGGGCAGCCCAACGGTTTTAAAGGAAGCGGACTGCCAGAATAAGGGCTCTGCAAAATATGCGTGTACCAATTGCGGTGAGACAAAAACCGAGGCTTTGGCAAAAGCTGACCATACCTACGACCATAACTGCGACACAGACTGTAATGTTTGCGGCGCAGTTCGTGAGGTTGTCCATACCTTTGCCTGGGCAGGCAGCGAAACGGAGCACTGGCAGGAGTGTGTCGATTGTAAGGTGCAGCAGGAAAAATCCGCCCATACCCTGGCGGCAGACGTGTCCAGTAATGAAACCGGTCACGGCTATGCTTGTACAGTTTGTCTGCTGATACCCACAGCTGAGGCGCATACCTTCGATTCCGTCTGCGATGACAGCTGCGATGCTTGTGGCTATACCCGCACGGTGTACCATTCCTACAGCGGACGCTATACCGTTGATGAAGCTGCACACTGGAACGTCTGCGTGCTTTGTGGCGCAGCGGTGAACACCGCCAACCATACACCCGGAACAGCGGCAACACAGACAACGGATATGAGCTGTACAGCCTGTGGCTACATCCTTGAGAAGGCTGCAAATCACATCCACATTCAATATGATGATTTACAAAGCGATGCCAATGGACATTGGTATGCTTGCCGTTGCGGCGAGAATTCCGAAACGGTGGCGCATAACTGGGATAGCGGTGCCATCAATGAAGAAATCGGTATCGTTACCTATGTGTGTGCCGACTGTGGCTATCAGAAGATGGAAGCTTATGAGCCGGAATTTGTATTCTCTGTTGAGAGTGTGCTGGAAGCGGTTAAGGAATCTCCACTGATGATGATTTTTGCCCTGAGCCTCTGTGGCGCAGCGGTAATCATAATTGCTTTGGTGGTAGTACTCATTGTGCTGGGGGTAAAGAACAGAAGATTAAAGAAATCCGTTTTGACTATTGAACCCCAAGAAGAATAACCTGGTTAATATACGCATTCGCTTTCCGAATATCATAAACAGTTTTTGAATTTGAGTATAGCGTATGAGATATGACATAATAAGGAGGCTTTATGTCACATAGCAAATATAATAAAAGAGGTCATTCGCTATATTTAGACAATTGGAATCCGAATGCAAAAATTTATAAGTAATTAGACAAAAAGGACTATGACATTTCGTGTGTCATAGTCCATATCTTTTTTGAAATAATATAGTATTTGTTTTTGAAACGGTTATACCAAACTAAATTATAAGAATATTTGGAATCATTTTCATCAAACTACCGCCGAGGCAATTATAGGTATCACTATTACCGAAGCAACCAATATCCAAATCATTCTATCTTTCTTTATGTTGATATCCGGATTATATTTCTTTGCAACAGAGAGCATATACAACGGTGCTGATTTAATTTGAATTGTTGCTTTTTTACAAGCTATATCAACACAGGCAGGTTGAAAATGCGTTCTTCCTAAAAAGGTAATATGATATCTTATGCCTAAAATATCATCCCACTTAATAAGTCCGTCTGTATAATATATTCCTTCTTCATTTAGAACACATATAATTTTGCCGAAGAAGAAACGATTAAGAACAGAAAGGATAACGCAAGGTATAATAAGTATTGATAGTGTAAACACACTCGCAAAAATATCATCCAACCATTTGTTGAAACTAAAGTTGCTTTCAAATAATGGAACAAATGTAACGGTTTCAAAGGCAAGCAATAGAACCGAAAGAAAAATAAAAATGGGAATATTAAAATATTGACGTCTAATCTGTATACCGATCAAATCCTTTGGCTGCTTCTGTTTCATATGAGTGTTCCTTTGTTGATTTTTTTAATTGTATCACATAATGAATGAAACAACAAGGTTTATAATATTATTCAACCAAAGTATGATTGCACCAAATTTGCACCAAATTGGGAAGTAGCAACAAAAAGAAACCCCAGAAACCGTTGCGGTTTCTGGGGTTTTGAATGTTCGTAAGAGAAATAGATTATCTCTTGGAGAACTGAGGTGCACGACGTGCAGCCTTCAAGCCGTACATCTTTCTTTCCTTCATTCTGGGGTCGCGGGTCAGGAAGCCTGCAGCCTTCAGAGTGCCACGGTACTCGGGGTTCAGAGTCAGCAGGGCACGGGAAATGCCGTGACGGATAGCGCCGGCCTGACCGGAAACGCCGCCGCCTGCGACGGTAACAACCACGTCAACCTTACCAACCATATCGGTGGTAACCAGGGGCTGACGGACAACCAGCTTCAGGGTCTCCAGACCGAAGTAGTCGTCGATATCACGGCCGTTGATGATGATGGAACCGGTGCCGTTCTCGTAAACACGAACACGGGCAACGGAGGACTTACGGCGGCCGGTGCCGTAGTTATACTTCTTCTTGCTCTCGTACATAATCGATTACCTCCAAATTAC
>JAFXAQ010000057.1 GCA_017516925.1 Oscillospiraceae bacterium
GGCAGGCTATATTGCCGATGCCGCTAAGAAGCTGGGCGGCTCTGTGAAGTTTGTCAATGCTCTGCACTACATTAAGGGCGAGGGCATTGAGAAGAAGGAAGAGGACTTCGCTGCTGAAGTCGCCGCACAAATCGCCGGCGCTGGCAAATAATTTAAACCCTTTCAAAAAGAACGTCAATCATCCGATTGACGTTCTTTTTTTCTGTCATTGCCTGCCCATTTTTTCATTGGATAAAATGCCATACTTTGCCCAATATTATTACTATTGGGAGGTGTACCTATGAAAAATACGATTTGCAAGCTTTTGGCAGCTATCCTTGCCTGTATCTTGCTTGTGGGCTGCGGCAAGCAGCCTGCTGACACGCCAACCGCCCAAACCCGGGACACACTGGTGGTTGGTACCCAGAACTTTGACGGAAAATTCTCCCCCTTTTTTTATACCAATGCCTATGATGGGGACGTAATCAGCCTCGTGCATTTCAATCTTTTGCCCACTGACCGGGAGGGGGCTGTGGTGCTAAAGGGCATTGCAGGAGAAACCCGCCCCTACAACG
This sequence comes from Oscillospiraceae bacterium, assembly GCA_017516925.1. Taxonomy (GTDB): domain Bacteria; phylum Bacillota; class Clostridia; order Oscillospirales; family Oscillospiraceae; genus Faecousia. Next base: position 555 of record JAFXAQ010000057.1, read on the forward strand.
GCACCGCCTATACCTATCGGGGCATTGCCGACTGCGCCGTTACGGAAAATCCGGACGGCACCGTGTTTTATGACATCACGTTAAAGGAGGGTGTCCGTTTTTCCGACGGCACTTTGGTCGATATTGATGATGTAATCTTCTCCCTGTACGTGCCTCTGGACCCCAGCTACGATGGCAGTATGACCCTCTATTCCCTGCCCATTGAAGGACTGCAGGCGTACCGGGAGGGAGATGCCCGCAGTGTTTCCGGCATCCAAAAAACCGGGGATTATTCCCTGCGGCTTGTGCTGACAGAGGTTTCCGCCACCGCCATTTACAATCTTGCCACTGCAGTGGCGCCGCTGCACTACTACGGCAGCGAGGCGCTGTACGATTACGAAAACCAGATGTTCGGCTTTCCCAAAGGGGACTTAAGTCAGGTGAAGGCAGTCACCACTCGCCCTATGGGCGGCGGTCCCTACAAATTTGTCAGCTACGCAGGGGGTGTTGTCACTCTGCAGGCCAACGAACACTACTGGAAGGGCGCTCCAAAAATCCAGTATATTCAATTCCAGGAGGGACAGGACGCGGACAAAATCTCCGGAATGGTAGCGGGCACTTTGGATATTACGGACCCTTCCTACTCTCCGGAAACCGCCAAGGCCATTGAAAACGCCAACCGCAATATGCCGGTTCTGGAAACAAGAATGGTATCGAACCTGGGCTACGGCTATGTGGGCATCCACGCAAAAAATGTAAGTGTCGGGGGCGAGCCCGGCTCCGAGGCCTCCAAGAATTTACGAAAAGCCCTGGCGACGATCATTGCGGTGTACCGGGATGTGGCGGTGGACTCCTATTACGCAGAGTATGCCAACGTGATTCACTATCCCATTTCTGACACATCCTGGGCAGCGCCCCGTCCCACGGATGAGGGCTTCCGGGAGGCATTTTCCGTGGATGTGAACGGACAACCCATCTACAGCCCGGGTATGTCTGCTCAGGAACGGTATACTGCGGCGCAAACAGCTGCCCTTGCCTATTTCCAGGCAGCCGGCTATGCCGTAAAGGACGGCAAGCTGGTATCTGCCCCTAACGGGGCGGCGCTGGAATACGAGGTGCTCATCGGCGCCGGAGGCACCGGAAATCACCCCACCTTTATGGCTTTGCGTATGGCAGCGGAAAGCCTGGAGGAAATTGGTTTTCGGCTGATTGTCACAGACATTTCCAACTTTTCTCAGCTGAGTAATGCGGTGAATTCCGGCTCCGCCGAGCTGTTTGCCTTGGCCTGGGGTGCCTCCGCTGACCCGGATATGTACCAGCTTTACCACTCCCAGGGCAGCTCCAATGAGACCAATTACTATTTGAAGGACCCGGCATTGGACGAGCTGATTCTCCTTGCCCGGCAGTCCACAGACCGCACCTACCGCAAGCTTTTGTACCGGCAGTGTCTGGACATTATCGGAGATTGGGCTGTGGAAATTCCTATGTATCAGCGAAAAAATGTGTTTCTCTTCTCTGCCCAGCGGATAAACCTTGACACCCTGACCCCGGATATCACCACTTTCTGGGGCTGGGAAAACGATATTGAGCAGTTGGAAATGAGGTAAGGCTTTGGCAAAATATATCTGTAAACGGCTGGGCATTTCCGCAGGGATTTTGCTTGTGGTGGTCTTTCTCATTTATCTGCTGATGCGGCTTTTGCCCGGCTCCTACGTGGAAAATATGGCCATTCAGCTGTCCCAGGTGCCGGGGGCAAAGCCCTACGAGGAATGGGTTGCCCAGCTCAACGCCCAGTATGGTCTGGACAAAGGTATTGTAGAGGGCTTTTTCGTTCAGCTTATGAATATGCTTCGGGGCAATTTCGGTGACAGCTGGAAATACGCTATGCCGGTGACGGAAAAATTCTCCCAAGTGATTGGGGTTTCCTTTGTCATGGGAGCGGTGGCGCTGGCATTGGAGCTGGTGATTGCCACGTTTCTGGGTATTTATGCCGCCACCCGACAGTATTCGCCCCAGGATTATCTGGTCACCACCGGCGCCCTCTTGGGAATTTCTCTGCCTACTTTCTTTTTCGCCACCCTTTTGAAGCTTGTGTTCAGCGTAAAGCTGGGGTGGTTTGATTTGTCCGGGCTGGTGGGGCGGAATTTTCAAAGCTTAAGTCCTTGGGGGCAATTCTGGGATATGGCAAGCCATTTGGTTTTGCCTGTTTTAACTCTGGTTGTGGTATCGGTGGGCTCGCTGATGCGTTACGTCCGCACCAATATGCTGGAGGTTCTCAGTGCCGACTATATTCGCACCGCCAGAGCCAAGGGAATGCCTTCTTCCAGAGTGGTATTTTTCCACGGCTTTCGCAATACCCTCATTCCGCTGGTGACCATTCTGGGTAGCAGCTTACCCGGGCTGTTTGCCGGTTCCCTGATTACGGAAACCCTGTTTGCCATCCCCGGCATCGGCTACACCGCCTATCAGGCGATGATTGCCGGGGACATCCCCTTTTCTATGTTTTATCTCACCTTTTTGGCGGTGCTGACTTTGCTGGGTAACCTCCTTTCTGACATTGCCTACAGTTTCGTCGACCCCAGAGTGCGATTGGGAGGTCAGTATGGATAAGCAAAAAGCGCTATCCCCGGGCAGGCTCACTGCCCGGCGGTTTTTCCGGAACCGGCTGGCAGTGACAGGACTTGGGCTTTTGGCATTTATGTTCCTGTTTTCCTTTGTGGGAGGCGCATTAAGCCCCTACAGCCAGTCCCAGGTGTTTTACCGGGAGGAGCTTCGGCAAAAGGAGGTTGCCTCTGCGCAGCAAAATCTGCAATATCGGTTTTACGCACCGCAGACCGTAAGCCCGGTTCTGCAGGCGCAATTTTCCAGATTTTTGGGGAAAGAGGAGAACTTCACCTATCAAAACACCTTATACCGGATTGCCACGCTGGGAAAAGAACTCTACGGACTGTATCAGGGAGATTCCCTGCTTTGCCTTGCGGCTTTGGATATTATTACCACGGACAAAAACTTTCTCTTTGTGCAGGCGGCGCTTACCGCTTACACCAACCACCGGCAAGACTTTCTTTTCCAGACGGAAGCCTACCGCTTTGACGGGGGCGATATTCTGGGCAGGGAAGGCGCTGTCGGTCACATCAGCCGCTGGCTTGTCAGCGGCGCTATGCCCCGGGATTTTCAGGCTGCTGCCCTCAGTGCCATTGAAGCTGGGCAAACAGAATTTACTTGGGACAGCCGCAGCTTTGACCTACAGCCGGATACCGCCCAGAACCTTTATTCCCTGCAGGAGGAGACAAAAACCCGGGTATGGGATTCCTATGCCGCCCCTTCCCGGACGCATCTGCTGGGCACGGACAAAAATGGAATGGACGTGCTTACCCGTCTGCAGTACGGCGGGCGGGTGAGCCTTGTGATTGGCTTTCTGGTTGTGCTGTTATCCGGACTTTTAGGGATGCTTTTCGGGGGAATTTCCGGATATTTCGGCGGTTTTTTAGACAATCTGATTATGCGCCTTGTGGATATTTTCTACTGCATTCCCACAACACCGCTGCTGATCATTCTGGGCGCCGCATTGGACGGAATGCGTGTAGACCCCAAAATCCGTATGGTGTTTTTAATGCTGACCCTGGGCTTTTTGGGCTGGCCGGGCATTGCGCGGCTGGTGCGGGGACAAATTCTCAGTCTGCGGGAGCAAGAGTTTATGACCGCCACCGAGGCTTGCGGCATCCGGGTGTCCCGGCGGATTTTTCGCCATCTGCTGCCCAACGTCATCCCCCAGCTGATTGTCACCTGCACCATGCAGCTGGGCTCCACCATCCTCACCGAGGCAACCTTATCCTTTTTAGGTTTGGGTGTTAAATTCCCCTTTGCCTCCTGGGGCAATATTATGAACGACGTCGCCAATGTCCACGTGCTCACAAGCTACCTGTTCGTGTGGCTGCCGGCTGGGGTTTGTTTGGTGCTGTCGGTGCTGGGCTTTAACTTTGTGGGGGATGGACTGCGGGATGCCTTTGACCCCAGAATGAAGCGTTAGGAGGAGCGGCTTTGGCGTATTTGACCCAAATGAAAAACCGGGAAAACGTACTGGAAATTGAGAATTTACAGGTGCAATTTGATACGGAAGGCGGCATTGTTCGCTCCGTGGATGGGGTGAGCTTTTCTGTTCCGAAGGGTAGCGTTGTGGGTCTTGTGGGGGAATCCGGTTGCGGAAAAAGTGTCACCTCCTTATCCGTTATGGGGCTTTTACAAAAGCCCCAGGGCAAAATCACCGGGGGTGAAATTCGGCTAAATCCGGGAGAAAATGCCTATAATCTGGTAAACACCCCGGAAAAAGTGCTGCAAAAGCTCCGGGGAGATGTGGTTTCCATGGTGTTTCAGGAGCCTATGACGGCGCTGAACCCGGTAATTTCCGTAGGCAAGCAAATTGACGAGGTGATTTTTCTCCACGACACACGCTACCGTACAAAGGAAGCAATTCGCAGCCGCACCCTGGAGCTTCTGAAGCTGGTGGGAATTGCCAATCCGCAAGGTATTTACAAGCTTTATCCCCATCAGCTTTCCGGCGGTATGCGGCAGCGGATTATGATTGGGATGGCCATTGCCTGCAACCCAAGGCTGCTCATTGCCGACGAGCCAACCACTGCGTTGGACGTAACCATTCAGGCGCAGATTTTGGAGCTTTTGCAGAACCTGAAGCAGGAGCTGGGCTGCGGCATTTTGCTGATTACCCACGATCTGGGTGTCGTGGCGGGGATGGCAGATTTTGTGGTGGTGATGTATGCCGGACGGGTGGTGGAAAAGGGCACTGTAGCGGAGATTTTTGCGCAACCGGCGCACCCGTACACCATCGCTCTAATGAAGGCAAAGCCGGTGGTGGGGCAACAGCAGGACCGGCTGTACGCCATTGGGGGCAAGGTGCCAAATCCGGTGGAGCTGCCGCCCCATTGCTACTTCAAGGACCGGTGCAGCCACGCTTTCGAGCCCTGCGCCGGGGACTACCCCTGTGAAATTTCCCTCAGTCCTACCCATACCGTCAGCTGTTATAAGGAGGCAGGCAATGGATGAAATCCTCCGGGTCACGGACCTGAAAAAATACTACCCCGGACGCGCCGGGGTAATCAAGGCGGTGGATGGGGTCAACTTTTCCATTGCCAAAGGCACCACCTTTGGCTTGGTGGGAGAATCCGGCTGCGGAAAGTCTACCACCGGGCGAATGATTTTACGCCTTGGCGGCAGCCTGACAGGGGGACAGGTGCTGTTTCAGGGGCAGGATGTGTATGCCTTAAACCCCAAACAGCTGCGCACCTTGCGCCCCAAAATGCAGATTGTGTTTCAGGACCCTTTCTCCAGTCTTTCCCCCCGGATGACTGTGGGAGAAATCATTGGGGAGGCAGTTCGGGAGCACCATTTGGTGCCTAAAAAAGAGGTCGCGAACTATGTAGGCCACATTATGGACATCTGCGGTCTGGACAGCTACCATAAAAACCGCTATCCCCACGAATTTTCCGGAGGACAGCGGCAGCGGATTGGGATTGCCCGGGCGTTGGCATTGCAGCCGGAATTTATTTTATGCGACGAGCCGGTGTCGGCGCTGGATGTTTCGGTGCAGGCGCAAATCGTCAATTTGTTGCAGGACCTGCAGGCGCAGTACCGGCTGACGTACCTGTTCATTTCTCACGACTTATCGGTGGTGGAGCATATTTGCCACGAAATCGCCGTCATGTACTTGGGCAAAATTGTGGAGCAGGGCGCAACAAGACAGGTCTATGACAACCCCTTGCACCCCTACACCCAGGCACTTTTGTCGGCAATCCCCATTCCCGACCCAACGAAAAAGACGAGCCGAATCCTGCTGCAGGGAAGCTTGCCCTCCCCTGCTGACCCGCCTTCGGGCTGTCCGTTTCATGCCCGGTGTCCCCACCGAATGGATATCTGCCCCAAGGAGGTTCCCACCTTACGGGAAATCGAGCCCGGTCATTTCTGTGCTTGCCATTTCGTCGAAGTACAAGATACACCGCTATATTTTCCGTAAACGGAAAATACCGCCTGTATCTTGGCTTCTCCTCTCCCCACAAAGGCCATTCGCCTTTGTGGGGTCCCCATTAGATTCCAAAAAGCCTCACATTAAGTGAGGCTTTTTAGTCTAATGGAAAGGAAAAATAGTCAGGCACAGGACCGTTGCGAAACCGGTAGAGCATAGCAAAGGGTGTTTTTTCGTCTGGCAAGGTCACAATGCCCCTTTGGGCACCCAGGGACGCAACCGCACCGGGAAGCAATTCCTGCGTTCCCAAAAACTCCTGAAAATACACCGTTTCGCCCTGCAGGGCGGCGGCAAACAGGCACTTTTCTGCCTGATAAAAGCCGCCGTAGGTGGCAAAGTAATCATACAATTCCTTACCCGGCTGCGGCGCAGCCGGTTTTATTTTCTTTCGCAGGTTTTGATATTCCTCCCCAGAGATTTGGGAAATTTCCAGAGGTACACCGGCAGAAATTTCCTGCTTTTTGCCAAAGTAAAATGTCCGGTAGCCCTGCTTTTCATACCAGGAAACAAGGTGCGTCTGTGCAGGCACCAGCACTGCGCCGGCATAGCCCTGCTTTTGCAGCGTTTCGTGGGCGGTGTTCATCAGCTTGCGTCCATAGCCCTGTCCCCGGAAGGCTTCGTCGGTGGCAACGGCATAAATATAGGCAAGCTTCTCATTTCCCCACCGGTAGTCCAGCCAGTAGAGGGCAGAAACCGGTTGGTTTTCAAGGCAAAGCACCGCCGAATGGGCGCTGTCATAGGCCGTTTCGAAAAAAGCATCCACGCTTTCCCGGCTGTCCCCAAAGGCTCGCATCCACAGCGCCTTCAGCTTAGTAATCATAGCCTTCCTCCCGCAGACACGCCCAGCTTTTCTCCACCAAATGATGGGGCTCATAGCTCAGCTTTGCCTTGCGCAGACCCTCCAGACCCATATCGTCCTCCCGGTTTAAAAAGCGCAGCTGAGGATACTTTTCCCGCAGGTAGTTGGCAAAGCCGTGGTTGATGGCAGGATAGGCGCCATCGGCAGTGTCCAATGCCTTTTCAAAATGCACATCAAAGGTATCGTCGCTTAAAAACGAGCCCATGGTCATTGCCACAGGTCCTTCGTCTGTGGATAGCAGAAGCCCCTCCAAGCCCAGCGCCTCCATATTTTGCAGCGCCTTTTTCAGTGCTGCCTGCTCCATATGAAAATCTCCGTGGGGGTCTGCCTGCTGCCGCAGCTTGTACCACCTCTGCGCCAAAGCCTCCACCTCTGGCAGGTTGTCTCGGGTAATCACCGCCAGTTCAAAATAGGGGTTCGCTTGGCGGAATCGGTTCAGGTGGTTGCGCTTTTTCTGGTATTTTCTGCCCTTCAGGTCGGCAAGGTCATTGATATCGTACACATAGTCATAGCTGTTTCGGTCATTGTGGAACCGGAATTTTCCCGGGTACAGGCTTTCAAGCAGCTGACAATCCTCCTGGATAAGACCTATCAGCCGACATGGAATCCCCCGCTGATGGGCATCTTCTATGATTGCATTCAGCGCAGGTCTCACATCCCCCTGCCCCAGAGGAAAGCTGTACACGCTGGTGCGGTTAAACTGGCTGAACACCACCAGGTGATTGTCCACAAAGCCGCTTTTCTGCCGGCCCCAAATATATAAATTGACAAAGCTGTAGCCACAGCCCCGATGGGCGGCGGCGCGCAGATAGCTGTCGTAGCTTTCTTTTTGTTCTATGTTCAAAGGCTGAAAATCAATCATATTTCTCTCCAAACAGATGGGTTAATTTTCTGGATTTTATGCAGTAATACAGGGCAGTGCCCAAGCTCAGCAGCACAGCCAGCTCTCCAACTGCCACATAAAAGGCATTGAGCCAGAAGCCACCGCCGATATACACCGCCAGCTCCCAGCCAACCAGCAAGGCATTCCATACCGCCGGCAGCACCATCGCAGGCAGCGGATAGCCCCGGATTTTCCAGTTTCTCGTCAGGTACATACCGCCAACTGCCAAAAAGGTGGCAAGGGTGCCCACCAGCATATCCAGCGGCAGGGCGCCGGCGAAGCTGAGATTATACAAAAAGCAGCCAAGGGACAAGCCGGGAACAGCCGCCGGGGTAAACAGCGCCAGCACACACAGCGCCTCAGATGCCCGGAACTGAACGGCAAAGGAGGTTGAATCCGGAAATAAGAAATTTTGCATATGGGTCAGCACCACATACAAGGTGGCAAGCATCGCAGAATGGGTTAATGCTCTAATCTTTTTTCGCATGATTTCTCCTAACGGACAGTTTCTCTTAGGCTTAAACATACAAAAATGGGCGCAGTGCGCCCATCGAAATCCCTAGTTTTGTTTACGGACAGGATGGTTGCGAACTGTCCTATTGAATTTTGCACTATTATACTGGAGATTATTCCGGTTGTCAAGTTCAGGAGGCTGCCTGCCACAGCTTGCAAGCAGTCAGCGGGACGGGAAACCCGTCCCCTACAGACAATGGCGAAAAAGGACCGCCGGGGCGGAAGCCCCGGCGGTTTTTAGTTGGGGATTAGACTTCTACGTCTACGTCGGTATCTTCGGGAGTTACGCCCTCGCCTTCGCCGCCCTCAACGTCAACCTTGACGTCGATGTTGGTGAAGTCGTCAGCGTAAGCGCTCATACCCAGCTCGAACCAGGTGTCATAGAATGCCTTGACAGCTTCCTGATCCTTTGCGTAGTCAGCCCAGTTCTGGTCGATGGTAACCAGCACATCGTGCAGGCTCCAAGCGTTGCCAGTCTTCTTGCCCACATTCTCGGTGTCGGCAACCAGGGTGTCTACCACGCCGTCGCCGTCCACATCCAGCTGGATGTAAGCGTTGGCATAAATCTTCATCTTGCCGTAAGCAGCGTTCTTCTCAGCAGTACGGGTCTCCTTGAAGATGCCGGTGACGGAGGAGGAGGTAGCGTAGGTGCCGGATGCGAAGTCAGTCAGCACAGTGCGCTGATCGTCGCTGGTCTGCACAGCGCCGGGCACATCGTTCAGGGACAGAGCCACGCCGTAAGCGGAAACCAGTCCAGCCAGAACGTCGTCGCACTTATACTGAGCGCCGTAGTACAGGCCAGCTGCATCGGTTCTCAGGTTCACGTCGGTGATAGCCATAGCCAGAGCGTGAGCAGAGGTCTTGCCCTCGATGGTGACAGTGATGTAGCGGATAGCTTCATCGTCAACAATTACGTTGTTGTCACGTACCAGAGTGATGGTGTCAGCCACGGTTGCGGTTCTGTAGCCGTCGAAGTCTGCGTTTGCAGAGTCGAACAGGTGGACAGTACCGGTACCGGTGATGGCAACCTCAGCAAGCTCGCCATTGCCAGCCAGGTCAATGAGATACTCACCGCCGGTCAGTGCCAGAGCAGTGTCGATACCCAGCTGGATGTACTTGCCATCTGCATAGGTGTAAGCAGCAACAGCAGCAGCGTTGTCTGCATACCAGGTAATCTCGTCGCCGTTGACGATAGCCACGCCAACAAGGATCAGCTGGTTGTCAATGGTGGTCAGGGTTGCGCCGCAGTCAATGATAGTGATGCAGCCCTTCACATCCTCAACGTTTTCGCAAGCAACCGTGAAGGGAGCGTTTGCGACAACGCCGGAAACCTGAACGCTTGCGCCCTCGGTCAGACCGGAGATGTCCATCAAGGTCTCAGAGCTATTGCCAACGTTCAAAGCGTACACGCCGTCAGCAGAAGTGATCTGAGGAGCGTCCTTCAGGATCAGGTTGCCAACACCGTGATGTACCGCACCATTGATGGTGACGCTACCAATGGTCAGAGTGGATACAGTCTCATCGTTGGAGGACAGGAACACATCGCGGCCATCTGCCTTAGTGTCGTTACCGCCCATACCGCCCTGGATTGTACCACCCAGGAGCTGTACGTCTTTGATTCTGTAGCCACGGATGTTTGCGCCATAGCTCTGGCCGCCAAAGTCTGCGCCGCCGTAGATATCCTCATCGCCAACGGGCAGCTTGCCGTTTGCAATCAGACCGCCAGTCATAATGAAGGTAATATTGCCATTACTTGCGGAGCCATCCAGGAAGATGTTACCGCCAGCGCCCTTGAACTTCTCAACCGTACCGCCGGTAATGGTGCCGGAAGTGGTGAAGGTACCATTTGCAAAGTAGATGTTACCGCCGCCGCCACCAGCAACGCCTTCGGGGTCATAGGGCAGGAAGCCGTCAGAGATCACAGCGTCTGCACCGATATTCAGGTCTGCGCCGTTAACATAGATATTACCACCGTTCTGAGCAACACCGCCGGTGACGACACCGCCGTTGATGGTAACCTCAGCAGCATTGTTGTTAGCAAAGATGTTACCGCCGTTTTTAGCCTCACCGCCGGAGATGGTACCGCCGGTCATAACGAGCTTCGCACCGTCGATATAGGTAGCCTCACCGGAACGGGAACCAATCCGCACAGTGCCGGAGTTTTCACCGGATGCACCGCCAATGATTTCGCCGCCCTCCAGATAGAATTCGCCAACAGAGGGACCGTATTTCTCATTGTCAGGCTGACCCTGGACAAAGACAGCAGTGGGGTACAGGTTATTGACCTTCTTGGAAGCGTCGATGACGCCGCCCTTCATAGTGAACTTACCGCCGTTGGTGGCAACGTGCACAACAGGTGCGTCGGTGGTACAAGCCTCGTGGGTGGTCAGGGTAACGTTGTCGTACAGACGTGCCCAGCTGGATGCGCCGGCGCCGCCCATATGGATGACGGTTGCGCTGCCGGAAGCGGTCTGCCAACCGGTAACGGTGGACATTTCTTCTGCGGTATTCAGCAGAACCAAGCCCTGGGTGCTGGAGAAGGCATGGCCGGCAGTGATTGTCTCTGCGCCATCCGCTGCCACAGCAGTGATGTCGTAACCGTTGAGGTTGAAGATCACATTCTCATAGGTGCTCATCACGTTGGTGGTGTACTCCAGGTCTGCGGACAGATAGAAGTGGAGCGTAATCACGCCGCTGGTATCCGACAGAGTATTGTTTACATCGTGGAAGCCGTTCTTGGCAACATAAGCGTTGAAGTCGGTCCACTGAACCAGCTGACCGCAATCGGGACAGAATGCATAGCCATTGTATGCCTCGGGATTGAACTCATCCGGGTCGGGAGTGCTCAGCTTAATTGCGTGATTTTCAACTGTGGCAGCAACGCCGGTGACGGAGGACAGGGTGCCGGTGGCGCCGTCTTCCACGTAAGCCTTGGTCACGTCGATGGTGTTGTTGGTGAGCAGGTCAGCCGCTGCGTTGACAGCAGCAGTACCGGTCCAGCCGGACTTGAAGGTGGTCAAGCCGCCGGTGATTTCCACAGCGCTGAGCTTAGCCTCATCAAAAATGTTCAGCTTGCCCTGAGACACAGTCATTGCGCCCTGGAGGTCTGCATCCTCGTAAATGTTATACACGGTGCCGCCGCCGCCGGTGAAGCCGACCATGCCATTTGCAGAAGCGATGTAGGTACCGCCATACAGGTTGACAGTTCCAGTGTAGGGATAGAAGATGTAAGCAGCGGTAGCCTGTACGGTGCCGTCGCCCATAACGTTCACGAAACCAGAGTTACCGGCATAAATCTTGCCGCCCTGCATGGTCAGGGTCTTGCCGTTGAGGTACAGGCAGAAGGTGTTGCCCACAGCGCCGCCCTCGTAGCCCTCGGGCTTGCCCACATTAGTAGCGGTGTAGAACAGGTTGGTTGCTGTGTTGGTGATATCGTCAGCCAGGTAGTAGTGGTAGTGGGTGCCGGTGGGATAGAGGGTGGTCCAGGTTTCGCCCAGCGCTTCCCATTGCACGGTTGTGCCACAAGCACGGCAGTAGCCGGTAGCGGTCTCTGCATCGAAGGAGGTATCAATGGACAGCTGACCGTCAGCATAGATATATGCTGCGCCGCTGGCGTCGGTTACGGTACCCTTCAGGGCATCGCCGCCCACTGCTACGTTAGCAGCAGGAACCTTGGTGCCGTCCAGAACAGCGGAGGCATCCAGAACCAAGGTGCCGGTCCAGCCAGCATCCAGGTTCACCTTGCCGGTGCCGGAAACGACGACCTTGTTGACGCTGGAGGCGCCATACAGGTACAGGTTACCGGTAGGTGCCTTGAAGGTGCCGTTGAAGGTAGCGCCGTCATACATATAAATCTTGGCATTGGCAGTATCCAGGGTGTTGATGACAGGGCTGCCTGCGTTGTAGGTACCGCCGTACAGACGGACATTGGAGGTCTCGGCATAGAACAGAGCTTCCGTGCCGGTGTAGGTGATAGTGCTGCCCTCGCCGAAGATGGTCAGGTCACAACCCCAGCCGGACTGAAGCCTGCCCTTGGTGGTCAGGTTCTTGCCGTTGAGCTCCAGGCAGACAGAGGAAACGGCGGCATAATCATTGTTTTCACGTCTGACGTTAACAAATACATCGTTGCCGGTGTAGTTTACGTCATCAGACAGGAAGTAGTGCAGGTGCTTTGCGCCGTCAGCATCAGTCTGGACAAGGCCGATGTTGGTGTCACCGCTGAGTGCTGTCCAGGTAACAAATGCCTTACACTGGGGACAGTAGTTGGTAGCAGCAGAGGGGTTAAAGGTAACATCCATCTGCAGAGCGCCGCCGCTGTTGACCAGCTTGGTGCTGTCCGCCAGGGTCAAAGTACCGGTGAAGTCGCCGGTAGCCGCGCCGTATCTGGCGGCAATCACGCCGTCAGCGTAGACGCCGTCCTTGAGGGAGGCCAGAGTCGCGGTGCCGGTCCAGCCGGCATCGATAACCAGCTTACCGTTGGCAACGGCAGTATTGCCGTTGGCATCGGTCAAATAGGTGTCGATAGTGACGTTGCTTGCCGTGGTGGTGCCATAGAAGGTGGTGGTACCGGAGGCGAGCTCCACTCTGCCATTGGCAGTCACGTCATACAGGTTGGTAGTGCCGCCGGTTACCTGGATGATGGGCTTATAAACCTCTGCATCGGTAGCCTGGGTGGAAGTGTAGGTACCGCCGTAGATGTTGGTGGGTACGCTGGTCACAATACCGCCCTGGTGGACCTCACCGGTGTAGTTAATAGCACCGCCGTCGCCGGCAATGATGTTCATATAAGCGCCAGCGCCGCCGGCAAAGACACGGGAAGCAGTGGTCAAGGTGTGACCGTTCAGGTTGATACAGCCGCCAACCTTGTACAGGCCAATCCACTGACCGCCGGTGCCGTCGTGGCTAATGTCCTTAGACAGGTAGTAATGGAAGGGAGACAGGGTGCCGTCGGAGTTGTCCTTGAAGCCAAGGGCATCATTGTCCGTGCACACTTCAATCCATTCCACAGGACCAGCTTCCTCGCCGCAGGCTTCGCAGTAAGCATAGCCATCGCAGGCTGCAGGGTCGAACTCGCCCCAGACGGGAGTCTTGGGAGAATAGACCAGCGCGCCGTTAACGTTCTTATAGGGAGTACCGGCGACAGACTTGATGCTGCCGGGGAAGTCGCCGGAGGCAACTGCGTTAGCAGCCAGAATGGTCTTGCCGTCTTCTGCCAGCAGGCCGTCAGCAACGGTCAGAACAGCTTCGCCGTTCCAGTTGGCAGCTACGGTCATCAGACCGGTGCCGGAGAGCCGCAGATCGGTAACGGCTGCGTTGCCATACAGGGTGACCTTACCCTGAGACAAAGCTGTAATACCCTGAAGCGTTGCATTGCCGTAGAGGTTGACCTTAGAGCCGGAGCCACCCATCTTGAGGGCTGTGCCCCCGGTCTTGGCAATATAGTTGCCGCCGTACAGGTTGAGGGTACAAGTATAGGGAGTTATCAAAGTACTGTAGGTAGTGGTCAGCGTGCCATCTCCAATGACATTAAACACGCCACTGAAACCGCCATACAAGTACTGGGTCAGAGTCAAGGTCTTGTTGTTCAGGTACACACAGGCCTTGGGTGCGACGTTCGCGGCAGAGCCGTTGCTGTCTTCTGCGTACAGGAACGCATTCTTTGCACCTGTTGCAGTCATATCCTCAGGAACATAGTAGTGGGGATGTGCGCCATCTGTGCCAAGTGTGGGCACTGTTGCGGGCAGAGCTGTCCAGGCAACGTATGCGTCACAGGCTGCACAGTAGTTGGTCTCTGCAGCAGGATCAAAGGTGGCATTCACCTTCAGGACGCCGTTGCTGCTGACCAGCGTATCGCCATTGGGTCTGGTCAGAGTGCCGGTGAAGGCGCCTTCCACGACGCTGCTGGCAGCCAGGCTGGCAGCAAAGTCCACAGTCGCAGAGCCGGACCAGCCCTCTTTCACGGTAAGCACGCTGCCGGCGCCAACAGAAAGGTTGGTAGCCGTTGCGTTGCCGCCCAGGGTAGCAGGGGTGCTACGGATCAGATTCACCGTGCCGTTTACGGTGCCGCCCAGGAGATTCAAAGAGGAGCCGGCGTCATACATTGCGCTGGCAGTCTTGTAGCCCAGGGTCAAGTCACCGTTGACGGTACCGCCGGCGATTTTCACATTGGCATAGCCTCTGTTGGGATTGGTGTTTGTGGTGTTGGTGCCGTAGGTATAGATCGCCTCGCCGGTGCCGCCATCGACAGTACCGCCGTAGATGTAAGCTCTACCGCCGTTGGCGCCAATGGTCAGCAGGGGGTGAGACACGCCCTCGGAGTTTACCAGAGTGCCGCTGTGCATTTCAAAGCAACCGGAAGCCTTACCGCCGTTGATTGATATAATGGTACCGGCGTTGGCAGTAACGACTTTACCGCCGTAGACAGTACCCGTGCCCATCAGGTCAAAGTTCTGGGTACAGCTGAAGGGACGCGCAGAGGTAGTGCTGGCCGCTGCAGGCTTGACATCGTGTCCGTTGAGGTGGAAGCAGATGTTCTCATAGGTCTGCAGAGCATTGGTTGTGTACTCCAGGTCTTCGGTCAGATAGTAGTGGAAGCGGGGTGTTGTGCCAGCAATATTCTGAACGGTGTCAGCGTGCTGACCGGTGTAGACCTCCCACTGCGCATCCGCCTTACAAACGGGGCAGTACGCAGTCTGGGTTCCTTCCAGGAAGACCAGATTGTCTGCAACTGTGGTCTTCACAGTTTCAGACGCTTCTTCTGCTTTTGCTTCGATTGCGGGAATGCCTGTCACAGGGGTCATAGACAGGACCATTGCCAAAACAACCAGAAAGCTCAGCAATCTTTTGATGTTTACATGCATTTTCTTGTTTCCTCCTAACAAAAAAATTTGATTAAACGGTGGGGGTGTGTCCCCTCAGGTACAAATCCCGTCCGGTAGCCAAAAAACCTATATGTCACGCTGAAGGTTTCCGGGGTCAACGGCAGTTCCCGGCTTAGGCTTCAGAATGACAGATGGGCCTTTTGGCTTCCCCCCGGTTCCGATGCCACATATGTAAGGAAACGGAGGGCCAGACAGGGTCTTCCCTGTTGTTTAAAAGGTTTTATGTGCGCCCCATGGGTACAAAATCCCCATAGAGACAAACACTTACTATATTTATACCATCTTTTCTACCATTTTGCAAATGTTTTTTTATACATTTTTTACAAAACCTATATATGCTATGGAAAAAGGTGGAAACACCCCATCTATAGACATATTCCAAATTTCAAAGGCGCATTTCGTGCACCTTGCACAATGGCAATGGTGAACCGGCGGGACAGGAAACCCGTCCCGCCTACAGGAAGGAACGGATCCCTCGGCTACGCTCGGGATGACAGGGGGGATTGAGAATTGATAGTTGATAATTAGGGACTGATTGCCACGGCCAACTTTGTCAGCCTCGCAATGACGTTGGAGGGACGATGGAGATTGCCACGTCCCCTTACACAGGGGAGGCTTGACCCTGCGGCGGGTCTGGGCTTTTGGAACCACACTGCCGGTGGTTTTCTTCTTACAAAAAGGACCGCCGGGGCGGATGCCCCGGCGGTTTTCTGTTCAGGGATTATACGTTTGCGTCCATATCGGTGTCTTCCGGGGTGACGCCTTCGCCACTTTCCGCATCCACCAGCATATCGATGTTTTCGAAGTCCTCTGCGTATGCGCTCATACCCAGGTCATACCACTGCTCGTAGAACGCCTTGACAGCTTCCTGATCGTCGGCATAGTCCGCCCAGTTCTGGTCGATGGCAGTAAGCACATCATGCAGGCTCCAGGCATTGCCGGCCTTCTTGCCCACATTCTCGTTGTCAGCAACCAGGGTTGTGGGTGCGCCCTCGCCGGTCAGATCCAGCTGGATGTAAGCGTTGGCATAAATCTTAATCTTGCCGAACTGTGCGTTACGCTCTGCGGTACGGCTGTCCTTGAAGATACCAAAGACGGAGCAGGAGGTAGCGGAAACGGTGTTGTTGGCGCCCAGCGTGAAGTCTGTCAGTCTGGTGCGCTGGTCACCGGTGGTCAGCTCTGCGCCGGGCATATCCTGGGTAGACAGGATCACACCGTAGCAAAGAACCTGCTCTGCCAGAGTCTCGTCGCACTGATACTTGGCATTGTAGTAAATGCCGGCTGCGCTGGTTCTCAGGCTCACGCTGTTAATCTTCATTGCCAGACGGTGGGTAGAGGTGATGCCGTTTACCGTGATGGTGATGTAGCGGTTGCCGCCAAATTCCACATCCCGGGCAACGTCCACGTCCACATAAGTCCACTGACCGAACCCGTCGAAATCATCATTTGCGGTGTCGATGGGGTACAGCTTACCGGAGCCGGAAACATCAATGTCCTTGCCTGCGATGTCCACGTAGTAGTTGCCGCCTGCCAGATACAGGGTTTCCTCATTGCTGAGAACGATGTATGCGCCGTCAGCGAAGTTCTGCTCGGTGTAAGCCAGAGCAGCGGCTGCGTTGGTTTCGTACCAGGAAACGGTGTTACCGGATACGATACCGGCACCTACCATAATTACCAGCTGATTGTCTGCAATGCCGATGGGTCCAACAATGTCTGCGCAGGAGACATAGCCTGCCACGTCTGCTGCGTTCTCGCAAGCCACGGTGAAGACCTGACCGACAGTCAGACCGACCATAGCAATGTCTGCGCCCTCAGTCAAACCGGAGATATCCACCAGAGTGTCGGCGGTGCCCAGGTACAGGCTGTCAATCACAGTGTTGCCAATAACGGTCAGCTTGTTGGTCTCGCCGCCCATATTGATAACAGGACCGGTGCCGCCGTCAACCTTGGTCATCACGATGTTCCCATAAATATAGGTATCGGATTCGTTGGTCACGTTCACGTTGCCTGCATTTTCCAGAGCAGCGCCAACATTGCCGCCGGTAATGCCGCCGGTTACGGTGGCAACATCTGCAGAAGTGTTGAAGAAGTGACCCTGCTGGGTAATGCGGAACGCGGAGGTTGCGGTGTCGCCTTCTGCGGTTACGTCGCAGCCGTTGAAGTTAAAGTGCAGCTTGTCGTTCAGGGACAGGCACTGGGTGGTGTAGGTGATGTCCTCAGAGAGGTAGAAGTGGTGGGTGGGAACGCCGGAAGCATTCAGCTTATGATCATTGTCATAGTAGCCGTTTTCTGCTACGTGGGCATTGTAGTCAACCCAATCCACGATATCGTCACATACGGAGCAGTATGCCTTGCCACCAAAGCTTACGGGGTCAAAGACGTCCTTAGCGGGCTGTGCAAGCAGCAGCTTGCCGTCAGCCAAAGAAATCTCAAAGCCGTCTGCAGTGGTCAGGGTGCCGGTGAGGGCGCCTTCCACAACTGCATTGTCGGTGCTGACGGTATTGTTGGTAACCAGGGCGCCATCAACATCCAGAACTGCAGAGCCGGTCCAGCCTTCATAGAAGGTGACCTTGCCGGTGCCGGACAGATTAATGGTGCCTACCTCTGCCTGGTCGTACAGGTGCAGCTTGCCCTTTGCCAGAGCCACTGTACCCTCCAGCTTGGCATTGCCGTGGAGGTGATACTGGGAACCGCCTGCGTTCAATGTCGCGCCACCCTTATAGGTACCGCCGTAGAGGTGGGTATTGCCGGTATCAGAGTAGAACAGATTTCCACTCTGGCCGCCCTGGATGGTACCGCCGGCAGCAATGATATTCACAATAGAACCGGCTGCGCCGTTGTAAATTTTGGTGTTATTCAAAGTCAGGGTGTTGCCGTTTAAGTGCAGGCAAAGGGTTGCTCTGCTGGGCATCTTGAACAGCCAGCCCTCGGTGCCGAAGCTCATATCCTGGGGCACATAGTAGTGCTTGCCGCTGGACAGGTCCATACCGTCTGCGGTAGTGGGCAATGCGGTCCAGGCTACATCATCGCCGCAGGCAATACAGTAATTGGTTGCAGCGGTGGGGTCGAAGGTGGGTGTGGTAGCCAGACCGCCGTTTGCGCGGAACAGACGAACGCCGTCGGAGGTGGTCAGCCTACCGGAGAAGTTGCCCAGTGCCACGCCGTTGGCAGCGGGCACAGCGCCGTCTACCAGAGCAGCAGGCAGCTGCACCACAGCCTCGCCGGTCCAGCCGGCAGCCACAGACAGCTTGGAAGCAGCTTTGGTCAGCTTGATCAAATCAGCAGACGCGCCGCCTGCAATGCTGACAATTGCTGCAGCATTCGCATCCGACACGGTGCCGATAATGCTGCCGCCTTTCAGCGTGATATTACCCTTGCTGGTAATAACAGGGGAGCTGTCACCAGCAATCGTTGCCAGATTGGCGCCGTCATACAGACAGAACTCCGAGGCACCATTAATATTGATAACTGCACCGGAAGCGGAGTTGGTCTTACCGGCAGTAATGGTGCCGGGTTTTGCCGGATCACCCATAATGGCCAGCGCCTGGGTTACCATCATTGCGCGCTTACCTGCGGTGTTGCCATCGGCATTCAAGCCGGAAACATTATACCCATTCAGGTTCAGGCAGATTTTCTCTTCGGAACGGATAAAGTTGCCGTTAACATCTGTGCCGGTATAGTTCACATCCTCTGTCAGGTAGATGTGGAAATGGTACAAGTCGGAAGAATCCCGCAGAACCTTTGAATTGTTGCCGAAATAGGGCACCCAGTTCGCCACTGCGCCACAATGGGTACACCAGGCTTTGCCGTTACAGGCATCGGGATCGAAAGCAGCTCCCGCAGTGGGCTCTGTGTAAGCAGTGGTGACCTTCAAGGCGCCATCCACAGCCTCCACCTTCTTGCCGTCAGCGGTGGTGATGTTGCCGGAAAAACCTGAGCTCTTGCCCCTTAAAACGGTTCCGTCATCAGCAATGCCGCCGGGGAAGCTGAAGTTCCAGATACGTCCGGTAAAGTCGCTACCAATGTTAATGGCATCCGAAGTGCTGCTCTCCGTGTTGTCAGCAACCGTCAGTCCCTGCACAAAGCAATTGCCATAGAAGCTAATAGTTCTCAGCTCCTGCATATCAACTGTACCGAAAAGCTTTACACCGTCATGAACATTCAAAACATTTCGTGTAGCTGAACTAGAGCCTTTGTAAAGAGGTTTTGTATCCGTGGTGTTGGTATCGTAAAAAGCGCCACCATACAGGTTGACAGTGCCGCCAGTCATAGCGAACAAACCGCCATTTCGGGAGTAGCCGCTATACCCGTTGGTATAAGTCATCATACCGCTGCCCATAATATTTAATTTGGTCGAGCTTTTAGTGGTCTGGATGCCGCCGGGCGCAATCAGGTTGTGCCCATTCAGGTTCAGGCACAAGCCGGCGCTGGCATTGCTCAACTGCGTAAGCAAGCCATACGCACTACCGTCATCAGGATTTATATAATTGCCCGCAGTAACATTCACATCGCTACCGTACACATAGTAGTGTGCCTGTGTGTTTGCTGCAATTTTGGGAATATGGTTGCCCTCCGTCAAGGGCAGCCAATCCACATTGGCGTCACAGACAGGGCAGTACAGGTTATCGGTACCGCCGGTAAAGGTCATAGCCTTTGCCTGATCGTTGATAGACAGCTCGGTATCCGCCTTGGCAACCACAGCAGGCAGACCCACTGCAGGTACCATGCCGATAACCATAGCCAATACGACCAGGAAGCTCAGCATTTTCTTGATGTTTAACATTTTCTTGTTTCCTCCTAACAAAGAAATTTGATGAAACGGTGGGATATGTTCCTATCCCGCCCGGCAATCACATAAAAATGGAGATAGTATCCCCATATTGTGAATCCTTAATACATTTTTACCATTTTTTCCAGCATGTTGCAAGGGTAATTTATAAGTTATTTACAAAAGATAAGTGAGTATTTTACGGAGATATGGAATTCTTGAAGTAAAATGTGTAGAATGTTGTGCGAAAAGTTGAGGTTTATCAGTTTGCGTGTTCCCGGAGCAGAGTAACACCTTATAGAATTATGAACAAAATTTCCTCTTGTCAAAGCAAAATCTTTGTGCTATTATTACCTCGTACATAAGTGTACGGAGGTGAGAGAAAAATGGATGAGCAGCAGCACGTAGATTTCGACTTAGGTCAGGACGACCCCTTTAATCCCAAGAAAGACCAGTCCGTTTGGATCAAGAGACTTGCTTGGGGCGCCTTCGCCGTAGCACTGATTGTTTACTACATTCTGGTTACACGGTAATAAAGAGGTGTCTTTATGAGAATTTTGGGAATTGACCCAGGCTACGGTATTACCGGCGTTGCCCTAATCGAGGCGCAGCGGGGTTCTGCCCAACTTCTCAAGTGCGGTGCTATCACCACTCCAGCCGGGCAGGAATTCTCTGCCCGGCTGGTGACTATTTACGAGGATATGCGAGCGCTTTTGGAGCAAACAAAGCCTGAGGCAGTGGCGATTGAGGAATTATTTTTCGGTCACAACGTTACTACGGCAATTGGGGTTGCCCAGAGCCGGGGTGTGATACTTTTGGCAATCCGGCAGGCGGGTGTGCCTGTTTTTGAATACAAGCCGATGCAGGTAAAAATGGCAGTGGTGGGCTACGGCAATGCCACAAAGCACCAGGTGCAGGATATGACCAGGCGCATTTTGAAGCTGGAAACGCTTCCCAAACCCGACGATGCGGCAGACGCCATCGCCATCGCCCTGTGCCACGCCCGCTCCAGCACATCTTTAATTGCGAAGGCAATTAAAGGTAATTGAAAATTGAGAATTGAAAATTGAAAATGATGAATAACATCGTTAGAGATAAAAGCTTTTGTTTTGCCAAACGTATTGTAAAACTATACAGATACTTGCGTAAAACAAAAAAAGAACACACAATGTCGCAACAGCTACTACACGCCGGCACCAGCATTGGCGCTAATGTGGCAGAATCAGAGCATGCACAAAGCAGGCCGGATTTTTTGTCTAAGTTAAATATTGCATTAAAAGAAGCAGCGGAAACAGATTATTGGCTTAGACTTCTTTATGAAACGGACTATTTAAGTCCGCAAGCATTTCAATCGATTATGGCCGATTGTCGGAAAATTGAAAGCCTTTTAGCATCTATTGTGAAAACAATGAAACAATAATTTTCAACTTTCAACTTTCAATTTTCAATTCCTAAAACCGGAGGTTTTACTATGCTTTACTACGTTTCCGGGGCTGTGGCAGTTTTGGAGCCGGGGCTGGCGGTCATTGACTGCGGCGGTGTCGGCTACGGCTGCCGGGTTACCCCCTACACCGCCGGTCAGCTGAAGCTGAATCAGCCGGCGAAGCTTTATATTACCGAGTCTATCCGGGAGGATGCCTATGACCTGTACGGCTTTATCAGCCGGGAGGAGCAGCACTGCTACAACCTTCTGACCTCGGTCAGTGGCGTAGGTCCCAAGGCAGCGCTGGCAATTCTGGCTGCCGGTCCGCAGAATTTTACCCTGGCGGTGATGACCGGGGACGAAAAGCTGCTCACCGCCGCCCAGGGCGTTGGCAAAAAGCTGGCGCAGCGGATTATATTGGAATTGAAGGACAAAATGGGCGGTGCTTCTGCAGAGTTGGATTTCTCCGGCGGCGGGTTCTCTGCCCCTGCGCCTCAGGGTAACGGTCCCTTGGCGCAGGCTGCCTTGCAGGAGTTGGGCTACTCTCCCAGCGAAATCGCCGTCGCGCTGAAAGGCGCAGACCCCAACGCTTCTACGGAAGAATTGGTGCGATTTGCCCTGCGGGCGATGGTTTTAAAAGGATGAGTACAGAGCAAAAACCGGAACGAAAGCGAAACCGGTTGATTGGATTTGATTACAGCACCCCCGGGGCATATTTTATCACCGTTTGCACTGACAAACGACGCAACCTCTTATGTCAGCTCGTAGGGGGCGGCGACCTCGACGCCCCGGAAATGCGCCTGACAGAAACCGGAAAGATTGTAGAACGCTATATTCTTTCTGCAAGCAAAATGCCAGGAATTATCGTAGACAAATTTGTGATTATGCCGAATCATTTGCATATTATCGCCTTTGCGGAACGGGGCGTCGAGGGCGCCGCCCCCTACAACTCCCAAATTCCTCGCTTTGTGGGAGCATTAAAAAGGCTTTGTCATAAGGAAGCAGGAGAACCGTTTTTTCAAAGGTCCTATCACGACCGTGTAATTCGCAACGAAAAAGAATACCGCAAAATTTGGCAGTACATTGATACAAATCCCATAAAGTGGAAAGAAGATTGTTTCTATAACGAAGAATGATCGGAGAACGCTATGAGTTTAGAATTTAACGAGGATTTGGGTCAGCCGATTATTTCCCCTACCTTTGCGCCTCAGGATGCCGGGGAAATCGGTTTGCGTCCCAAGCTTTTGTCTGACTACACCGGACAGGAAAAGGCTAAAGCCAATTTAAGCGTATATATTGAAGCCGCCCGGCTGCGGAATGAGCCTCTGGACCACACTTTGCTGTACGGACCTCCGGGTCTGGGCAAGACCACCCTTGCCGGGGTCATTGCCAACGAGATGGGTGTGAATATCCGCATCACCTCCGGTCCGGCTATTGAAAAGCCCGGTGATTTGGCTGCGCTGCTGACGAACCTGAACCCGGGAGATATTCTGTTTATTGACGAAATTCACCGCTTAAACCGGGTGGTGGAGGAGATTCTCTACCCGGCAATGGAGGATTTTGCCATTGATATTATTGTGGGCAAGGGTCCCAGCGCCAACTCCATTCGGCTGGATTTGCCCAAGTTCACCCTGGTGGGCGCTACCACCAGAGCCGGTCAGCTGTCCGCCCCTTTGCGGGACCGGTTCGGCGTCAGCCTGCGGCTGGAGCTGTACACCCCGGAGGAGCTTGCCAGAATCGTGACCCGGTCCGCTACCATCCTGGGTATGGACATTGACCCCAAGGGCGCCATGGAAATCGCCACCCGCAGCCGGGGAACCCCCCGGATTGCCAACCGGTTTTTGCGCCGGGTGCGGGACTTCGCCTGCGTGCTGGGTGACGGCGTGATTACCAAGGAAGCGGCAGATTTGGCCCTTACCCGGCTGGAGGTGGATGCGCTGGGTCTTGACAACATTGACCGGCGGATGCTTACTGCCATTATTCAGAATTACGGCGGCGGTCCGGTGGGTCTGGAAACGCTGGCTGCCACCATCGGCGAGGAAGCCATTACTTTGGAGGATGTCTACGAGCCTTACTTAATGCAGCTGGGCTTTTTGACACGGACCCCCAGAGGGCGGTGCGTCACAAGGCTTGCCTACGACCATTTGCATTTGCAAAGTCCGGAGAAGACATTCTTTGATATTTAATCAAAATTGCACAAATTGTTATTTTTCTCCAGAAAAATAATTATAAAGTATTGACAATTATGAACGATTTGTGTATAATGCGGCTTATGGTGGGTTACCACCTATATTATAAAGACCCTGGGTTATTTCCAGTCTATTGATGGGGTTTTCGCGGGGCTATTAACCGAAAAGAGGTAAACACAATGTACGAAGACAAGACTTTAGTTTGCAAAGAGTGCGGCAACGAATTCGTTTTCACTGCCGGTGAGCAGGAGTTCTACGCAGAGCGTGGCTTCCAGAATGAGCCCCAGCGCTGCAAGGCCTGCCGTGACGCTCGCAAGAACGCAGCCCGTGGCCCCCGTGAGTTCTTCACCGCTACCTGCGCCCGTTGCGGCGGCGAGGCAAAGGTTCCCTTCGAGCCCAAGTCCGACCGTCCCGTATACTGCAGCGAGTGCTTCGCTCAGATGCGTGCAGAAGGCTAATTCAAAAGTCAAACAAAAATCCCGCACCGGATGGTGCGGGATTTTTTCGCTTTATGTGCGTTCCTGAATGACTAAAAGGTCAGAAATAATGGTATTGGACACCAAAAATCCCTCCGGGGTCAGGTGCCACCGACCGTCATAGGTCTTCTGCGCCAATCCCTGCTGGCGGAATTTTTCCATTGTCTTCTCCAGAGGCGCAAAGGGCAGCAAAAACTGCTTTTCATACTCCTGAGGGTCCACACCGGAGGCTATCCGCAGCCGGAACATTAGGTATTCACCGGCACGTTCCCGACTGGGTACGTCGTGTACCTCCTGCAAAACCTGTCCGCCACTGAGGATTTGCTCCACATAGGTGTGCAGGTCCCGGACAATGGTAAATTGCTGACCGGCAAAGTCCGAGCTGGCATTGGGTCCAAAGCCCAAAAATTCACCGCCGGTCCAATATTTCAGGTTATGCCGGGAGACCTGACCCTTTTTACAGAAATTGGAGATTTCGTACTGGCGGTAACCAAAGCTGCGTAAAATCTGGACAGCGGACAAATACATATCTGCCTGGGTGTCATCGTCGGCAAGGTCGCAATACTGCTGATATTCATACAGGGGTGTTCCCTCTTCCACCTTCAGCCCATAGCAGCTGATATGCTCCGGGTTCAGCTGCAAAACATTGCGCAGGGTATTTTCCCAGGCTGTCAGGGTCTGTCCCGGCAAGCCGTACATCAAATCCACAGATACATTCCGGAAGCCCGCCTTGCGGATACGCTTGAAAGCCGCCTCTGCCTGCTCGTAGGTGTGGGGTCTGCCGATTTTCTTGAGAATTTCATCGTTGTCGCACTGGATACCCAGACTCACCCGGTTGAAGCCCTCGCCCCGCAGCCGCTTGAGCAGCTTATCCGACACAGAATCCGGGTTGGCCTCAAAGGTAATTTCCGCATTCCGGGACACATCAAAGCTTTTCCGGATTACGCTGAGAATAATTGCCAGCCCCTCTGCGCCAAAGAAGCTTGGGGTTCCGCCCCCAAAGTACACCGTATCCACCAGATACCCCGGGGCCAATGCCCCCGCCTCCCGGATATGGGTACACACTGCCTCCAGATAGCCGTCCAGCAGCTTATCTGACCGGTCTGTCACCGAGTAAAAGTCGCAGTACTGGCACTTGCTCCGGCAAAAGGGAACGTGAATATAGATGCCCAAGGGCGTTTTGTGGTTCCGTGTTAAAAAGGGCATAACAATCTCCTAAGTTTTCTAATCTCGGAAGGAGGGCTCTCCCCCTCCGTCTTCGCCTTGCGGCGAAGCCACCGCCCTCTGACGAGGGCGGTTTGTTAATCCTCGTCCAGCTTCAGCACTGCCATAAAGGCTTCCGAAGGAACAGAAACGGTACCAAAGGTACGCATGCGCTTCTTGCCTTCCTTCTGTTTTTCCAAAAGCTTCTTCTTTCGGGTAATATCGCCGCCGTAGCACTTGGCAAGCACGTCCTTACGCAGCGCCTTGATGGTTTCCCGGGCGATAATCTTGCCGCCGATGGCTGCCTGCACGGGAATTTCGAACTGCGCCCGGGGAATATTATCCTTGAGCTTTTCGCAAATCTTCCGGGCTCTGGGATACGCATTATCCGCAAAGAGGATAAAGGACAGGGCATCCACCACATCGCCGTTGAGGAGAATATCCAGCTTTACCAGACGGCTGGGGCGGTAGCCAATCAGCTCATAGTCCAGCGAGCCGTAGCCCCGGGTTCGGGACTTCAAAGCATCAAAAAAATCGTAAATAATTTCATTTAAGGGCATTTCGTAATGCAATTCTACCCGGTTTGCGTCCAGATAGACCATATCCTTAAATTCTCCCCGGCGGGAGGTTGCCAGGTCCATCATATTGCCCACATAGTCCTGAGGCGCAATGAGGCTGATTTTTACATAGGGCTCCTCTGCCAGCTGAATTTCCATGGGGTCCGGGTAATCCAGCGGGTTATCCACCATCAGCACGGTGCCGTCATTTTTCGTCACCCGGTACACAACGTTGGGGGCAGTGGTAATCAGGTCCAGATTATATTCCCGTTCCAGCCGCTCCTGGATGATTTCCATATGCAGAAGTCCCAAAAATCCGCACCGGAAGCCAAAGCCCAGGGCAATAGAGCTTTCCAGCTCATAGGACATGGAGGCATCGTTCAGCTTCAATTTTTCCAGAGCTTCCCGCAAATCCTGATACTTGGCGCCGTCTGCCGGGTACACACCGGAATAGACCATCGGCTGCACCGGGCGGTAGCCGGGAAGTACTTCCTTGGCAGGATTTTCCAGGGTTGTGATGGTGTCGCCCACCTGGGTGTCGGCAATGGTTTTAATGGAGGCGGTAATATAGCCTACCTCACCGGCACCCAGTTCTTCTCTGGGAATCAGACCGTAAGGACTCATTGTGCCAACCTCCACCACCTTATAGATGGCGCCGGTGGACATCATTTTAATATCCTGACCGGCACGAACAGTTCCGGCTTTGATACGGGTGTAGACCACAACACCCCGGTAGCTGTCATACTGGCTGTCAAAAATCAGCGCCTGCAGGGGTGCCTCCCGGTCTCCCTCCGGGGCGGGCACATCTTTGACAATCATCTCCAGAACGGAATGGATGTTGATACCGTTTTTGGCGGAGATTTCCGGAGAATCCTCCGCAGGGATGCCGATGATATCCTCCACCTCCGCTTTGACCTCCTTGGGTCTGGCAGAGGGCAGGTCAATTTTATTGATAACCGGCAGCACCTCCAGCCCTGCATCAATGGCAAGGTAGGTGTTGGCAAGGGTCTGGGCTTCCACGCCCTGAGAAGCATCCACCACCAGAATCGCACCCTCGCAGGCAGCCAGGCTGCGGCTGACCTCGTAGTTAAAGTCCACGTGACCTGGGGTGTCGATCAGGTTCAGGGCATAGGTTTCCCCATCGTCCGCAGTATAGCTCAGCTGGACAGCGGTGGCCTTAATGGTAATGCCACGCTCCCGTTCCAGGTCCATGGAATCGAGAATCTGCTGCTCCTTCTGGCGGTTATCCACAGCGTCGCACTCCTCCAGCAGACGGTCTGCCAGGGTGGACTTGCCGTGGTCAATATGGGCAATAATAGAAAAATTCCGAATTTTAGAAAGCTCTGTCATAATGGCACCTCACAATTTGTACCTAAATTATAACGAATTTCCGGACAAAAGGCAACTGTATGTTTTTCGTTTTTTTAGGGCATACTGTGCTTTGTACCGACAAAAACCGCCGAAAGATTCTTTTTTTGAAAATTTTTTCGTAAAAACCCTTGTCAAATTTCCGCTTTTGGGCTATATTCTAACGGCAAACCAAAGAATTAGAGGGAATGTTTATGAGTACAACAAAAAAATCCGGAAAAGCTCCGGAGGATTTACAGAGCGTTCTGCAGGCCCTGATTGCCCAGGGACGGAAGGACGGTATGATTAAAGCCTCCGAGTTGAACGCACAGCTGGAAAAGCTGGATTTGAGCCCGGAAAAAATTGAAGAGATTTATGACCGCTTTGAGGCGATGAACATTCAGGTGGTCAGTAATGACCTGGACCTGGATTTGGGTGACGACCTGGATGGTGATCTGGGTGACGTGCTGGACGACGATATCGACCTGTCCGGTATGGACGAGGAAGATTTGGTGGACCCGGTGGATTTGGCTGCCGAGTACAATCTGGACGACCCGGTGCGTATGTACCTGAAGGAAATCGGTCAGATTAAGCTGCTGTCTGCCGAGGAAGAAGTGGAGCTTGCCAAAGCCGTTTCCGAGGGCGACCAGGCGGCCAAAAACAAGCTGACGGAGGCAAACCTGCGTCTGGTTGTTTCCATTGCCAAGAAATACTCCGGACGTGGCCTGCACATTCTGGACCTGATTCAAGAGGGTAACACCGGTCTTATCCGCGCTGTCGACAAGTTCGACTGGACAAAGGGAAATAAATTCTCTACATATGCTACCTGGTGGATCCGGCAGGCCATTACCCGTGCCATTGCCGATCAGGCACGAACCATTCGTGTGCCGGTGCATATGGTGGAGGTCATCAACAAAGCTACCCGATGCAACCGGAAGCTGGTGCAGGAATTGGGTCGTGAGCCCACGGTGGAGGAAATCGCCGCCGAGCTGAACCTGCCTGTGGAAAAGATCATCGAGGCAAACCGCACCGCTGCCGACACCCTGTCTCTGGATACCCCTGTGGGTGATGAGGAAGATACCTCCATCGGCTCCTTCGTGGAGGACGAGCGCACCCCCGGTCCGGCGGATGCCACCTCCAATGCGATGCTGGCAGAGGCGCTGAAGGAAATTCTGGACACCCTGGCCGACAGAGAGGCCGATGTTCTGCGTATGCGCTTCGGTATGCACGACGGCAGAACCCACACCCTGGAAGAAGTAGGTCAGATTTTCGGTGTCACCCGTGAGCGTATCCGTCAGATTGAAAACAAGGCGATTCGCAAGCTCCGCCACCCCAGCCGCGCCAAGAGAATTAAGGACTTTTACTGCTAATTGAGGTTCTGCTTATGAAAAAAGTATTTTGCATTTTACTGATGACGCTTCTGTTCCCTTCCCTTCTAGTTGCCTGCGGCACAGAAGCCTCTCCGGACACCACCCCGGAAACAACCCAGCCTGTGCCTACTATGGATGCCACTGCGCCCTTAAGTGACGGAAAAACCTTAAAGGTGCTCGCCGTAGGCAACAGCTTCTCCGACAATACCACCGATTATCTGTATGACATTGCCACCGCTGAGGGAATGACCGATGTCGTAATTGGCAGATTGTATATCAGCGGCTGCACGGTTGCGATGCATCTGGAAAACGCCCAGTCCAACGCTCCTGCCTACGAGTATTCCAAAAACACAAGCGGACACTGGAAATCTATTCAGTCCGCCACCCTGGAGTATGCGCTGAAGGATGAGCCCTGGGATATTATCACCGTACAGCAAGGAAGCAGTCCTTCCGGTATTGTAGAAACCTATTCCGGCTTGCGCGACTTGGTTCGCTATATCAATGATAAAAAATCAAACCCCAACGCTCGATTGGTGTGGCATATGACTTGGGCTTACCAAGTGGGCAGCACCAACACAGCCTTTTCCAAATACAACAATGACCAGATGACAATGTATACTGCCATCTGCAATGCCGTCCAGGAGGCTGTTTTGCCGACAAAGGCGTTTCATAGCATAATTCCCACCGGAACGGCTATTCAAAATGCCCGCACCAGCAGTCTGGGAGATAATTTAACCCGGGATACATACCATCTCAACGATCTCGGCAAAGTCATCGGCGCGTATACCTGGTATGCCGCCTTCATTGGAAAGCCGCTGGAGGCAATCCATATCGATTCTATCGCAAACCAGATATCTCTCACAGACACGGATAAGGCAATTATCATAGAGTCTGTGAATCACGCAATCAGCAATCCCTATTCCGTCACCCAATCTGCAAACACATAAGAAACCGCCGCAAGGAAATTCCAAAGAATTCCTTGTGGCGGTTTTTGTTATTTGAAGGTGTAGCCAGTACCCAGCAGGCGGGTCAGGGCGGTATTGGCTTCTTCGTCGGTAAAGAGCGCTGTGTAGGCTTTTTTTACCGCCAGAGCTTCCAGGGACAGGTCCAGTCTGCCCTTGTCTGCAAGCTGGAAAAAGCCGTCGCTTTCCCGGTGTCCGGACAAGACCCGATGGGCAGCAGCCATATCCGCCACAGGGCGGATGCGCACGCCCAGCTGCTGGGCTTTTTCCCGACTTGTCGCAATCTCTGCCAAAAACTTTTCTTCCATATTACTCCAAAATCAGCGGTCCGTTATTGTCCGCCAAGCCCTTGGTAATATGTGCGGCAGCTTCTGCCGGAGTCAGCTTCACCTGCTCACCGGAGCGCATATCCTTCACGGAGCACTTGCCCTCGGCAATTTCGTCCTCGCCCAGCAGTACCGCATAGGGAACCCCCAGCTTATCGGCATAGCTCATCTTCTGCTTGAACTTCTTCTGTTCTGCGTAAAGCTGCACCCGAATGCCTGCGCTGCGCAGCTGCTCCGCCAAGGCAACGGCAGGGGCAGGGTCCTCTGTCATGGGCAAAATCAAAGCGTCCGCCGGGGCGCTGGGCAGTTCGGGGTTCAACAGTCCCTGCTCATCCAGCACGTAGAACAGCCGGGTCAAGCCGATGGAAATACCCACACCGGGCAGCGGCTTATCAATGTAGTACTCCGCCAAATTATCGTACCGACCGCCGGAGCAGACAGAGCCGATTTGGGGATGGTCCAGAAGGGTGGTTTCATACACGGTGCCGGTGTAGTAGTCCAGACCTCTTGCAATGGTCAGGTCCACTGCAAAATTCTCCTCAGGAACGCCAAAGGCAGCCAAATTGGCGGTGACGGTTTTCAGCTCGGTAAGACCCAAATCGAAAATTTCGTTTCGTCCGGTGTAGCCCTCCAAGGCCGCCAACACTTCTGCATTGGTACCGGAAATGGCAATAAACTTCAAAATTTCATCGGCTTGCTCCCCGGTCAGGGCGCAATCGTCCATCAAAATCGTGCGAACCTTATCTGCGCCGATTTTATCCAGCTTGTCCACGGTGCGCATAATCTCACCGCTTTTTTCGGTCAGCCCCAGCATCCCGTAAAAGCCGTTGAGAATTTTCCGGTTATTCACCCGGATTTGGAACCGGGTCAAACCAAAGCCCCGGAACACCCGGTAAATAATCGCCGGAATTTCCGCCTCGTTGAGCACATCCAGCTTGCCGTCACCGATAATATCGATGTCCGCCTGATAAAATTCCCGGAACCGACCTCTCTGGGCACGCTCCCCCCGGTAAACCTTGCTGATTTGATACCGGCGGAAGGGAAATGCCAGCTCGTTATAGTGCAACGCCACATATTTGGCAAGGGGCACAGTCAGGTCAAAGCGCAGCGCCAAATCACTGTCACCCTTCTGGAACCGATAAATCTGCTTTTCCGTTTCCCCGCCGCCCTTTGCCAGCAAAATCTGGGCATCTTCAATGGCAGGGGTATCTAAAGGCGCAAAGCCATACAGGCTGTAGGTATTGCGCAGAACTTCCATCATTTTTTCCAGCTTCTGCTGCTTTTGGGGAAGCAGCTCCATAAAGCCGGAGAGGGTGCGGGGTTTGATTCTTTCCATATTTCTTTTCCTTCCAATCCATTACTTGCGCATCATTTCGCGCCAATCCAAATCGCCTCTTTGCAGACCCATAATGGCGATTTCCGCGCTGGCCAGATTGGTGGCAATGGGTACATTCTGCTTGTCGCAGTAGCGAATGGTTTCCAAAAGCTGGCTGTCCTCCCAGGCATCCACAGAGTTGGGGTCATTGAACAGCAGCACCAGGTCAATTTCGTTATAGGCGATCCGGGCATTGATTTGCTGGTGACCACCCTGCTTATGAGAAAGCAGCAGCGTCACAGGCAGACCGGCATTGTCCGCAATCAGCCGACCTGTGGTTGCAGTGGCATACAAATTGTGCTTCATCAAAATGCTTTTGTAGGCGGTACAGAATTGCACCATCAGTTCTTTTTTCTTATCGTGCGCCAAAAATGCAATATTCACTACGCTCTCTCCTTCTATTTAATCACTTTCAACACCGGAACAAAGTGTCCCTCTATCCGTTTTGCAATTCGCCGGCAGGCTGCGGCAGCGCCTTTTTTGCCGTAACCCAGCAGCGGCTGGTGGAAGGCTGCCGCCAGCACCACCTGCTCATCCTCCGGAACAAGCCCCAGCAGGGGAAGTCCCGCCTCGTCCATAATATCGTCTACCGTAAGATTTAAGGCTGCTGCCATCTTTTTGCTGATACGGTTGACTATCAGCCGGATGTTCTTCTTTCCCATCTGCTCCAGCACCTGCGCCGCCTGTCTGGCATCCCGAATAGAAGCCGGGTCGGGTCCTGTGACCAGAATAATTCTGTCGGCAGCTTTTGCAGCCAGACGAAAGCCTGCCTCAATGCCAGCAGGGGCATCCAACAGTATATAGTTGAATTTCTTCCGGGCTTTATTCAGCATCCGGGCAAATTCCAGCGGGTCAATGTCTCCGGCAGGGCAATTCATCGGGGCAGTCAGAAACTGCAAATTGGGGTACACCGGATGATGACTTGCCATCGACACGTCATAATCCCCCCGGCACACATCCAGAAAGGAGATGGCGCCCAGCTCCGAAATACCCAAGGCAATGTCCAGATTGCGCAGACCGATATCACAATCCACACACAGCACCTTGTTCCCCATTTGGGACAGTGCGGTGGCGATACCTGCGCAGACAGAGGTTTTGCCCGTTCCGCCCTTTCCGGACAGCACGGCAATCAGTTCGCCCATTCCATCGCCTCCTAACCCAGTATCGTACCTGTATTATAATGGCAAAACGCACAAAAAGCAAGGGGAAATCCTTGATTATCAATATGTTTTTCATTATTTTGTACAAAAAAGATATGCTGCAAAGGCAGTTTACAAATATTTCACGAAAATTACGCAAAAAAGACTTGCTTTTTTACGCTTCTGTGGTATACTTGGTTTTAGCACTCAGGATTATAGAGTGCTAACAGCTACATAGATAACTGCGGCTCAGCCGCAATCTAGAATAACCGTTTAGGAGGAATTGACTATGAAACTCAAACCCATGGCAGACAACCTGCTGCTGAAGCAGGCCGAGGCAATGGAAACCACCGCTTCCGGCATCATTCTTGCCGCTGCCAAGGAAAAGCCCGCTTTTTATGAGGTAATCTCCGCAGGTCCCGACGTAAAGGGCATTGCTGCCGGTGACCGTGTGGTCGTTGGCAACTACACTGGCAGCGACATCAAGCTGGACGGCGTTGACTACAAGTTTGTAAAGCTGGAAGATGTTCTGGCTGTTGTGACTGACTAATTAAATGAGGTGAAAAACTATGGCTAAGATGATTGTTTACGGTGAGGAAGCCCGCAGAAAGCTGCAGTCCGGTATTGACCAGCTGGCTGACACCGTCAAGGTGACCATGGGTCCCAAGGGCAGAAACGTGGTGCTGGGCAAGAAGTTCGGCGCTCCGCTGATTACCAATGACGGCGTGACCATTGCCAAGGAAATCGAGCTGGAGGACGCTTTCGAGAATATGGGTGCGCAGCTCATCCGTGAGGTTGCCACCAAGACCAACGATGTTGCCGGTGACGGCACCACCACCGCCACCCTGCTGGCTCAGGCCATTACCCGTGAGGGTCTGAAGAACCTGTCCGCAGGCGCAAACCCCATGGTGATGCGTAAGGGTATCGAAAAGGCTGTGGAAGCTGCAGTTGCCGCTATCAAGGAGCACTCTGTTCCTGTCAACGGCTCCGAGGACATTGCCCGGGTCGGCACTGTTTCCTCCGGCGACGCTTCCGTAGGCGCTTTGATTGCTGAGGCGATGGAAAAGGTTGGCACCGAGGGTGTCATCACCATCGAGGAGTCCAAGACCGCCGAGACCGGTCTGGATGTTGTGGAAGGTATGCAGTTTGACCGGGGCTATATCTCCCCCTATATGGTCACCGATACCGACAAGATGGAGGCTGTTCTGGACGACGCCCTCATCCTGATTACCGACAAGAAGATTTCCTCCATTCAGGAAATCCTGCCCATTCTGGAGCCCGTTGTAAAGGCCGGCAAGAAGATGATGATTATTGCCGAGGATGTGGAAGGCGATGCGCTGGCAACATTGCTTGTCAACCGTCTGCGGGGCAACTTCAACTGCGTCTGCGTCAAGGCCCCCGGCTTTGGTGACCGCCGCAAGGAAATGCTGCAGGATATCGCCGTGCTCACCGGCGGTACCGTGATTTCCAGCCAGCTGAATATGGAGCTGACCGAGACCACTATGGCTGATCTGGGTCGTGCACGTCAGGTGGTTGTCACCAAGGACAACACCACCATCGTAGACGGCGCCGGTGACAGCGAAGCTATCAAGGCCCGTGCCCACCAGATTCGTTCCTCCATTGCTACCACCACCTCTGACTATGACCGGGAAAAGCTGCAGGAGCGTTTGGCTAAGCTGTCCGGCGGTGTTGCCGTGATCAAGGTCGGCGCCCAGACTGAGGTTGCCATGAAGGAGCAGAAGCTCCGGGTTGAGGATGCCCTGAACGCTACCCGCGCCGCTGTGGAGGAAGGCATCGTGGCAGGTGGCGGCACCGCACAGGTCAATGCCATTGCCGCTGTGGAAAAGCTGATTGCCAAGCTTACCGGTGACGAAAAGACCGGCGCTAAGATTATTGCCACTGCATTGCAGGCTCCCATCCGCCAGATTGCGGAAAATGCCGGTGTGGACGGCAGCGTGGTTTACGAGAAGATTAAGTCCTCCAAGAAGGTGGGCTACGGCTACAATGCCTACACCGAGCAGTATGTGGATATGATTGCCGCCGGTATTGTGGACCCCACCAAGGTGACCCGTTCTTCCCTGGAGAATGCCGCATCCATTGCTTCCTGCGTGCTGACCACCGAAAGCCTGGTTGCCGACAAGCCCAACCCCGAGGCTGACGTTGCCTCTATGGCAGCTGCCGCCCAGCAGGGTATGTACTAAGCTATACGAAACAACGCCGAGAAGGAAATTTCCTTCCCGGCGTTTTCTTTTCTAAAATTAACCCTTTTCGAAGCCCAGCAGGATACCGCCACGCTCGGCGTAAAAGCTGCAAAGACCTCTTGTTTCATAAATCTCGATGTCGGCAGCCGGGTACACTTCCCGCACCGCCTGAGAGAGCATTTCCGCAAAGGGCAGGTTTTCGCAGTGCGCCATGGCAATTTTGCCTCCCTGGTAGCCGGATTTTTCCAGCTTTTCCAGGAACTTTTTAATCGTTGCCTTGTCGCCCCGGCATTTGTCCAGAACATCGATTGTTCCATGGTCCGATGCCGTTGCCATAATCCGAATACCCAGCATACCGCCCAGCTTTGCAACCGTCTTATTCACACGTCCGTTTTGGGCAAAATTATGGAAGGATTGCAGGCAGAAGAAAATGGCGGTTTGCTTCATATAAGCTTCACCACGCTGACAGATTTCGTCAAAAGACAACTCTGACGCAATATCCTCTGCCAGCTTTTTGGCAAGCATCCGCACCTCCGGACCGGCGCTGAGGGTGTCAAACACGTGGATTTTGGCATCGGGGCATTCTTCCCGGTAAAGCTCCGCAGCTGTAACCGCTGCGCCGTAGGTACCGGAAATATTGCTGCTCAAAGTCACCACAAAAATTTCCTCTGCCCCTTGATATGCCTGCAGCCATGCCTCCACATTGGGACAGGCGGTATAGGAACGCCTGTTATAACCCGCCATATAATCCAGCATCTGGGTAACATCCAGCGCTTCATCATCCGTAAAGGACCTTTCATCGGTGGCAATGGTCAGCGGCACCGATGTAAAATTCAGTTCGCCCAAGGCAAACAAGTCAACCGAGGAATCGGCAATCAGTTTTCTTTTCATTGTTCTTTCCTTTCCGTCTTCGAACTATGCACAAAGAATACCATAGCTTGCCCCAAAAAGCCACCTACCATCATGAGAATCCTTCCGTAACAGCCTCTACCGTCGGTAGAAATCATAACCC
>JAFXAQ010000058.1 GCA_017516925.1 Oscillospiraceae bacterium
ATTCGTGGTCATTAAAATAGAGATTGATACCGTCTAGTACCCACTCCCCGTCGAACTCCATAACAAGATCCTGGAGTCTGATGAGTTCCTTGGACATTATCCTCCCCCGTTCTTTTTTTAAAAATTTCGACATTATAAGATATACCGCAAAACCCCCTGTTTGTCAATGAAATTTTCAGCTATCTTTTCCATTGACATTTTCTCCGGGCGGACGTAAAATATAAATAATCTGATAAAAAAAGGGGGCGTTTCTGTGGACGCTGGCAGTAGTGGCAATATACCGGGTCGAAGTAGCATCGGCGTCTGTGGGGACGCCTGATTTTTTGACCGGTGTTTTGCCTTCTTACATTTTATAATTAAGAAGGAGGAAACGCTGTGACAGAACGTTTTGAAATTGTAGAAAAAACCATACTTTCCATGCTGGAAAGCAAAAAATATCTGGCGCTGCGGGATGTGCTGAGCACAATGAATCCTGTGGATATTGCGGAAATTTTTGTCGAGCTGGAGCCCCGGCAGATTCCGCTTTTGTTCCGGCTGCTGCCCAAGGAGATTGCGGCAGAGGCCTTTTCTGAAATGGAAAGCGATGCCCAGGAGGTGCTGATTCAGGGATTCTCCGATAATGAGCTTAAGAGCCTGCTGGATGAGCTGTATGCCGACGATGCCGCAGAGCTGGTGGAGGAGATGCCTGCCAGTGTGGTCAAGCGCATTTTGCGCCACGCCACCCCGGAGATGCGTCGGGACATCAATCAGATTTTGCGCTACCCGGAAAACTCCGCAGGCTCGCTGATGACAACGGAGTATGTGACCCTGCGTCCCCAGATGACCGTAGAGGAGAGCATTCTGCGCATCCGTCGGCAGGGTGTGGACAAGGAAACTATCTATACCTGCTATGTAACTCAGGGCAGAAAGCTTTTGGGAATTGTTACGGTAAAGGATTTGCTGCTGTGCGACGATGACGAGACAAAAGTGGCAGATATCATGCTGACCAATATTATCTCCGTAAACACCCACACAGACCAGGAGGAAGTGGCAAAAATGTTTGCCAAGTATAACTTCCTGGCGCTGCCGGTGGTGGATATGGAAAGCCGGATGGTGGGCATTGTCACCTTTGACGATGCTATGGATGTTCTGGAGGAAGAGACCACTGAGGATATTGAGCTGATGGGCGGTATGCTGCCCTCGGAGAAGACATATCTGAAAAGCTCTGTATGGGAGCTGTTCAAGAACCGGATTCCCTGGTTGCTGCTGCTGATGATTTCCGCCACCTTTACGGGAATGATTATCACGTCCTTTGAAGGGGCACTGGCGGCGCAGGCGGCGCTGACAGCGTATATTCCTATGCTGATGGGCACCGGCGGCAACTCCGGCTCCCAGTCCTCTGTTACGATTATCCGCGCCCTGAGTCTGGGGGAGCTGGATTGGGACGACCTGCCGAGAGTGATTTGGAAGGAAATCCGTACGGCTGTGCTGTGCGGTGTTGTGCTGGCGGTGGTGTGCTTCGGGAAAATCTGGCTGATTGACCGGATGCTTTTGGGCAACACCCAGATTACCCTGATGGTGGATGCAGTGGTGTGTCTGGCATTGGCGGTGACGGTGCTGGCAGCAAAGCTGGTGGGTGCGGCGCTGCCCATTGGGGCGAAGCTTTTGCGACTGGACCCGGCGGTGATGGCAAGCCCCTTTATTACCTCCATTGTGGATGCGCTGTCCTTGCTGGTCTATTTTCTGTTTGCCCATATGCTGTTGGGCGTTTAGTGTATAAATTTGGCGGCAACAACTTTGTTGCCGCTGTTTTTTTGAAAAAATTTAAAATAGTACTTGCAAAATAAGAAATGATGTGATACAATGCCTTTATTGTGGAAAGATACGGTCTTGTTACATATATTTGGCAAGAACGGTCCGCTGGATTGAAAAGAGAAAAGGCTAGATTTTAAATTTTTATTTAAGGAAAGGAAGAAGAAACTATGAAAACCCGCATTTTAGCAGTACTTTTGGTAGTTGTTATGGTCGTTGCTTTAGTACCTGCCAATGTATTTGCTGCAGAGACCGCTCCGGCTCGTCCCGAAGCAATCGCAACTGTCACAGGCCGTGACATCACTGTAAC
This sequence comes from Oscillospiraceae bacterium, assembly GCA_017516925.1. Classification (GTDB taxonomy): domain Bacteria; phylum Bacillota; class Clostridia; order Oscillospirales; family Oscillospiraceae; genus Faecousia. Next base: position 2,102 of record JAFXAQ010000058.1, read on the forward strand.
CACCGTCGATGGTGAGCAGGTTCCCGCTACCTTTACTATGAATTTCAAGGCTGTGGAGCCCACAGAAGAGCAGTTCGAGTACTACAAGAAGTGGTACGCAGACTACGTGCTGACTGTTAATAAGGATGTCACCGGTATGGACGGCTACCTGATCGGTCAGTATGATTGGTACAACACAAAATGGCTGAAGATCGCCGTTGAGACTGAAGATGTAATCATCAAGGCTAACGAGCCCTTTAAGGTTATGTACAACCTCGCTCAGAGCTTTGACGAGAACAGCACCTACATAAGCTACGAGCAGATCATTAACTCCGTTAAGGATTTTGACTGCGGTATCTACTTTACCCCTGAGTTCCTGCAGAACAATCCTGACCTGAAGGTGACCCTGGAGCTGAGAATCTACAATCTCCATAATATGAGTGAGAACTACCGTATCGGCAGAGCCTACAACTTCTACCCTCTCTTTGTTTCTCAGCAGCCCGAGAGTGTGACTGTTAAGGCTGGCGAAACTGCCCAGCTGAGCGTTGCCGCAATCGGCACTGGTCTGACCTACAGATGGCAGAAGAGTAACGATGGTGAAACCAATTGGTACAACACTACTATGACCGGCTGTAACACGACAACCCTCGAGGTTCCCGCTCAGGAGTACAACGATGTATACTACCGTTGCCTGATTATCGACGGTCATAACCAGAGAGTGACATCTGAAATTGCAAAGGTTACAATGGAAGAGTTCACTGTGGAAAGCCCTGAGGATGTGACTGCAAATCCCAACGATATCGTTGAGCTGACTGCCAATGCAACCGGCGATAACCTGTCTTACTGCTGGCAGAAGAGCAACGACGGTGAGACCGGCTGGTACAACACCACCATCGAAGGCTGCAAGACCGCAACTTTGAAGGTTCCCGCTGTGAAGTACAACGATGTATACTACCGTTGCGTGATTACCGACAACACCAGCGGCACCAAGAAGATTACCGAGCCCGCAAAGATTACTCTGAACGGACCCAAGTTCACCCTGCAGCCTGAGAATGTGACTGCTGCAAACAACACTGTTGCCCAGCTGAATGTTGAGGCAACCGGTGATGGCTTGAGCTACTGCTGGCAGAAGAGCAACGACGGTCAGTCTGGCTGGTATAACACCTCCATGACCGGCTGCAAGACCCCGTCTCTGGAGGTTACTGCTGTGAAGTACAACGATGTGTACTATCGCTGCGTGATTACCGACGCTTACGGCCAGAAGGCAACATCCCAGATTGTTAAGGTAACCCTGGGTTAATCAGTAATCCAATACCTACTATAAAGGGCAGACCCAACCTGGGTCTGCCTTTTGCTGTGGGTTACCGCTGTTGAAATCGTATATTGACTTTCCTTGGTTTGTGCACTATAATTTAGAAGTGTGAAATGTCATAATATGAGGTGAAACGATGGACAAGAATAAGGAAAATATTGAGATTGATTTAAAGCGCATTTTTCTGGCTCTCTGGTCCCGGGCGTGGATTGTGATATTGGCGGGTATTGTCTGTGGGGCAGCGGCATTTTCTTATGCCTTCTTTCTCATTACGCCAACCTATTCCTCCAATGTGTCGATTTACGTCAATAATACATACGTGGATGCACAGGGCTTCTCTTCTTCTCAGCTGACGGCTGCGCAGGATTTGGCAGATACCTATATGGTTATTCTGAAGAGCCGAAGTGTGCTGGACAAGGTTGCGGAGAAAACTGGGTTGGGCTATTCCGGAAAAGCCTTGAAGAGCATGATTACAGCCCAGGCAATCAATGACACCGAGGTTTTTGAGGTAGAGGTTACCTGTGCCGATTATAAGCACGCTGCCCAAATTGCCAATGCCATTGCCGATGTGCTGCCGGATAAAATTGCGGAAGTGGTGGAAGGCAGCTCTGTAAAGGTGGTGGACTATGCCGAGGAAAACCCTGTGGCAGTAGGTCCGTCCTATAAAAAATATGTCGTTCTGGGTGCAGTAATTGGCATTCTGCTCAGCGCAGTTGTAGTGGTTTTGGTGGATATCGCCGACACAACAATTGTTTCTGAGGAGTACTTGTCCAACGTATATCCCAAGACACCGCTTTTGGCGGTTATTTCCGGAACCGGCAATGCCAAATCCGGCTACCGTAAGGGCTACCGTGGCTATTACCGTGGTTATTACCGGGGTTACTATCAGACAACCAAGAAAAAAGAAGAGAAAACCGATAAAGTAGAGGCTTCTGCGCAGGAAGCATCCCAAAACAGCGGAGGTGAGAAGCAGTGAAAGATTGGAAACTTTTCAGCCGCAAAAGTAAGAAGAACGCTGAGGAATGGAATATTCGGACGATGTTCGGTCCCCATATGAACTTCTCTACTACCGAGGCCTATAAGCTGCTTCGTACCAACCTGATGTTCTCCTTCTCCGAGGACGGAAAGGGTCACGTTATCGGTATTACCAGCGCAATTCAGGCTGAGGGCAAATCCTCCACCGCCTGTAATACCGCCTATACGATGTCTGAGGCAGGCTGCCGGGTGCTTCTGCTGGAGGCAGACCTGCGCCGCCCCTCCATCAGCAACAAGCTGGAGATTGAGCGTGTTCCCGGCCTTTCCAATATTCTGGTTTCCAAAATGGGCTACCGGGAGGTTTTGCAGCAGTGCGCTCTGGCACCCAATATGGACATCCTGGCCAGTGGCGATATTCCGCCCAACCCCTCGGAGCTTCTGACCTCTACCCGTATGGAGGCATTGCTGGAGGAGCTGCGTGACGCCTATGACTATATTATTATGGACCTTCCGCCAATCACGGCTGTGTCCGATGCGCTGGCAATTTCCAAGCTGATGGACGGCGTGGTGATGGTTGTGCGGGATAGTATGTCGGATCAGCAAATGCTCTCCGAGGCAATGCGTCAGCTGGAGATGGTCAATGCCCGTGTGCTGGGCTTTGTCTACCGGGATGCCGACGGTCCTGACAAAAAGTACAGCCGTCGCTATAGCAAGAAGTACTATAAGTACTACCATAGATACTATAACGACTACGCAAAAAGCAAATAACAAAACGGCACCATCCACTGCGGATGGTGCTGTTCTTATTTGAATTTTTGCGCATAGCCGCATCTGCGGCAAAGGTCCTCCACCGCTTTTCGCTGCCGAAAGCCCTCTGCAATAGCCTTGGCCCGGGGGGATGCTAAAATGTCTGACAGCGCCTCCCGGAAAACATTTCCCAAGGCAATCACACCGTCGCTGTCCAGACAGCAGGGGACTACTGTGCCGTCGCAGAGAATCCCAAAGTGGTCGCCCAGTCCATGACAAAATACCCGGTCACCGTTGTCGGGGGCATTTTGGTCCGGCCATGAGAACCGGTCACCCCACTCCAAAAACAGCCTGTCCCGGATGCGGAATCCCCGGGTATTTTCTTCCCACTGTCCGGTGAGCATCTCCTGCAGGAGCGCAAGGGCGGTGCCGTTTCTACCCGCATCAAAGCCGTTGTTCCAAAGCCGCAGAGAGATGATAATTCCCAGTTGATTGGCTTTGTCTGCAAAATCTGCCACCTTGCGAATGTAGCGACTATGCTCCTGCGGTTCCTTTTCAAAGCTGTGCAGAGAAATGTTTACCTTGTGCAGTTCCGGTATCAGCAGGGGATCGCCCCAGCGGTCCAGCAGCGTGCCGTTGGTGGTGAGCATCGGGTGAAAGCCTGCTGCAGCTGCCATTTGGATAAAACGGGGCAGCAGGGGATGAACCAGAGGCTCGCCCATCAGATGATGATAGATATATTGGGTTTTTCCGCAAAGCTGCTGCAGCACCCGGGCATATTCCGCCTCCGTCATTTGTCGGGGCCCACGGCTGTGTCCGTGACAAAAGGAACAGTTCATATTGCAAATGTTGGTAATTTCCACATAAGCCCGAGTGTACATTGCCTCGCCTCCCTGCGGTTTGATTATAGCAGGAATTTACAGCGTTGACAACCCAAAAGGACAGACTATATAGATTGACAAGTGGGGGAATTTATGCTATATTTACAATATACGGTCTCTAAACCGGTTTAGCAACAAACAGACTGTTTTTTCTGTGTAAGGAGTGGAGCAATATGTTATTTCCTATCGAAAACGAGATTAGACAGGTAAAATACCTCAATGGCATTTGGCGCTTCCGCAAGGAGGGCAGATTGGGTCAGGGCTTTGACGAAAAGTGGTATGACCGCCCCTTGCAGGATTGGATAGATATGCCGGTTCCCGCCAGCTACAATGATATCACTGTGGATAAATCCCTGCGTGACCACGTGGGCTGGGTGTGGTATGAGCGTGAGGTTGCCATTCCCCGGGACTGGCAGAATAAGAGAATGGTGCTGCGTTTCGGCAGCGTGACCCATCACGCAGTTGTCTATATGAACGGCAAGGAAATTGCCCGTCATAAGGGCGGCTTTCTGCCCTTTGAGGTGGAGGTGGCGCCTTATGTGACAGTGGGCAGCAACCGGCTGACGGTGGCGGTGAGCAATATGCTGGACGAGTCCTGTCTGCCCTACGGTGTGCTGAAGGACGCTGACCCCGCCTATTTCCCTGCAGGTGAAAAGCAGCTGCGGTATGAGTTTGACTTCTTTAATTTTGCCGGTATTCACAGACCGGTCCGGCTCTACACCACCCCGGATGCGTATATCAAGGATATCACTGTCAAGACGGATATCTGCGGCGCAGAGGGCATTGTGGACTACCGTGTGGTGGTAGAGGGCGAAACAGAAGACTGCGAAATTACATTGCTGGATGCCGATGGCGAGCTTGTTGCGAAGGCAAAGGGTGCAGCGGGCAAGCTGCGGGTACCTAATGCCAAGCTGTGGGAGGTGCGGGCAGCCTATCTGTATCAGCTGGATATCCGCGCAGGGGAGGACCACTATACGTTGCCCATCGGTATCCGCACTGTGACGACTACAGCAACCCAGCTGCTGGTCAACGGTAAGCCGGTTTACCTGAAGGGCTTTGGTAAGCATGAGGACTTCTTTGTAAAGGGCAAGGGTCTGGACGAAGCGCTCAATGCCCACGATTATGAACTGCTGAAGTGGATTAATGCCAATTCTTTCCGCACATCCCATTACCCCTATTCCGAGGAAATGATGCAGATGGCAGACCGTCAGGGATTTTTGGTCATTGACGAGGTTCCTGCGGTGGGTATGAATTATTGGAAGCCGGAGCCGGTGTTTACCGAGGGTAAGGTGGACGCTAAGACCTTGGCGCACCACAAGGATACGCTGACCGAGCTGTACGAACGGGATAAGAATCACCCCTGCGTGATTATCTGGAGCCTGTCCAACGAGATGCAGACCCAGGACCCCGGTGCGCTGGCATACCACGAAGAAATTGTGAACCATATGCGTGCGTTGGATGATACCCGTCCGCTGATGAATGTTACGGACAATGTGTCTGAAAGAGATACCGTAGGCCAGTTGTATGACCTGGTGGGTCTGAACCGTTATTATTCCTGGTACTTCGACCGGTCCAACCTGGCATCTATTTACCCCAGACTGACCAGAGAGTTCCGCATCTGGCACGAAAAGACCGGCAAGCCCATTATGATGACGGAGTACGGCGCCGATACCATTGCCGGCAACCATAAGTTACCGGAGACGATCTTCTCTGAGGAATATCAGGTGGAGTACTACAAGGAAAACAACAGAGCCTTGGACGATTGCGAATTCGTGTGCGGTGAGCACCCCTGGTGCTTTGCAGATTTTGCAACCGCAGAAGGTCTGAAGCGCTTTGACGGCAATAAGAAGGGCCTGTTTACCAGAGACCGCCAGCCCAAGAGCGCAGCGTTCATCTTCCGTGAAAGATGGAGTAAAAAATAACTCCGGAAAATTGCCGCAAAAAGAAATGTCATTGCCACGCCGCTTTGCGGCGTGGCAATCTCATTTCTGTAAAATAGCTTGCTTGCCGTGGGGCTTTCCTGATCTTTGTGGGTCTGTCGAACCCCGGAGAAACACAACGAACAAATCCTACTTGACAAACCTACTGCTGTATGCTATACTAACCAAGCCTTGAGGCACAGTGGCACACTGAAAGCAGACGGAAGCTCGTCAGGCTCATAACCCGGAGGGGAGCGATGCGACCGCCGCCGGTGGCGGAGTCAAGGGAGCAGAGCGAGTGGCTGCGGTCGGCAGATGAGGAAGCCGCCCCGTCGGCGACGAAGCTGCCGGGCACCGCAACAGGGCGTAGGTTCGAGTCGGACTCGAACGGCAAAATGATATATCGCGGAGTAGAGCAGTTGGTAGCTCGTCGGCAGAGCCATATTGGTTTTTATATGGGCGTACACGCTCCTTATCCCAATTATCATGTGCAGGAGG
>JAFXAQ010000059.1 GCA_017516925.1 Oscillospiraceae bacterium
ACCCAGCTCCTTGAAGTTCTCCACCTTAGCTTTGGAGGCATTGTAGATAACGAAGTTGGGCTCGAAGTTTGCAAGCTCTTCCTCGGTGGGGGCGATGAACATGTTCTTAACAAAGTGAGCCTGCCATGCCACTTCCACGATGAAGCGGATTGCCATACGGGAGTCGGGGTTGGTGCCGCAGAACAGGTCCATCACATACAGCTTCTTGTTGGACAGCTGCTTCAGTGCCAACTCCTTGCAAGCCTTCCAGGCTTCCTGGGAAGCGGGCTTGTTGTCGTTCTTAAACTCGTCGGAGGTCCACCACACGGTGTCCTTGGAGGTTTCATCCATTACGATGAACTTGTCTTTGGGGGAACGGCCGGTGTAAATGCCGGTCATAACGTTGACAGCACCCAGCTCAGTCAGCTGACCCTTGTCGAAGCCTTCCAGAGTGGGGTCCATTTCTGCCTCGAACAGTTCTTCGTAAGAGGGATTGTAGACAATCTCGGTAGTACCGGTAATGCCGTACTTGGTCAAATCAATTTTGCTCATAGTTGTTACCTCTTTCATTTAATTAAGTAATGTCTTCCGGCGGGATTTTTCTGTTTGCCGGCGGGACATCCTATATTTTGCAATGATATCATACACTATCGCGAAATAAAAATCAATAAAAATCTGTGAATTTTTTATTTGCACGTTTTCTATAGAAAAAAGTATTTACAATTGACTTCTTTCGTGGTAGGATGTATTTGGTGAAAATTAGGAACTTTTCAGATGCGTTCTGTTTTTGCCGCAGAAAATTTGCCGGGTATTCCGGTTATCATAGAAAAATGGAGGAAACAAAAAATGGGAAGAAAAGTACAATTTGTTGAGACCGTGCTTCGGGATGCCAATCAGTCCCTGATTGCCACCCGTCTGCCCTTCGAGAAGTTTGAGCCTATGCTGGAGACCATCGACAAGGCCGGCTACTACGCAGCCGAATGCTGGGGCGGTGCCACCTTTGACGTATGTCTGCGCTACCTGAACGAGGACCCCTGGGAGCGTCTGCGGAAAATCCGTGCCAAGATGCCCAACACCAAGCTGCAGATGCTGCTGCGTGGTCAGAATGTGCTGGGTTACTCCCACTACCCTGATGACTTTGTAAAGCTGTTCGTAACCAAGGCTGTGGAAAACGGTATGGACATCATCCGTATTTTCGACGCTCTGAACGACACCCAGAATATGAAGGTTGCTATGGAGGCTTGTGTTAAGGCCGGCGCCATTGCTTCCGGAACCATCTGCTACACCTCCTCTCCTGTCCACACCCTGCAGAAGAATGTGGAAATGGTGAAGGAGCTGAAGGAAATGGGCGCCTCCACCATTTGTATTAAGGATATGTCCGGTATCATCGGACCTCAGGAGATTTATGACCTGGTTTCCGCCATTAAGGACGCCGTGGACCTGCCTGTTGACCTGCACACCCACTGCACCACCGGCCTTGCTTACCCTGTGTACCTGAAGGCAGTTGAGGCTGGCGTGGATATTATTGACACCGCCATTTCTCCCTTCTCCGGCGGTACCTCTCAGCCCGCCACCGAGACCATGGCTTACGCCCTGCGTCAGCTGGGCTACCAGGTTGACCTGGACGATGCCTGCACTACCAAGATGGCCAACTACTTCAAGACCCTCCGGGATGAGTTCATTGCTGACGGCACCTTGATTCCCAAGGCTTTGGCTACCGATACCCAATGCCTGACTTATCAGATTCCCGGCGGTATGCTCTCTAACCTGATGACCCAGCTGAAGCAGATGAACGCTTTGGACCGACTGGAAGAGGTTATGGTGGAAACTCCCAAGGTCCGTGCAGACCTGGGCTATCCTCCGCTGGTTACCCCCACCTCCCAGATGGTTGGCGTGCAGGCTGTGAACAACGTGCTTGCCGGTGAGCGCTACAAGCGTGTTTCCAAGGAAATCAAGGCTTACTGCCGTGGCGAGTACGGCACCACCCCCGCACCCATCAACCCCGAAATTCAGGAGAAGATTCTCGACGGCGACAAGGTTTTGGAGGGTCGTTATGCCGACACCCTGGCTCCCATCGTGGATGCCACCCGGGAAAAGCTCCAGGGTCTTGCCAAGTCTGATGAGGATGTGCTGAGCTACATTGCCTTCCCCAATCTGGCCGAGAAGTTTATGGAAGACCGGAAGGCCAAGGAAGAGAACTCCATGACCTACACCATCACCGAGGCTTAAGGAGGATACCGCAATGACACTTGGCGATTACAGTATCGTCGCTGTTTTGGGTTATGCTGTTGTTTTCCTGGGTTTGATTTTCCTGATGATTGTAACAATAATCGTGGGCAAGGCATTTACCGCGAAGGCGAAAAAAGTCGAGGAAGCGCCGGTAACGGTCGCCCCGGCTGCACCTGCTGCCACCGCCCCCGGCGCCGCCGGCAGCCTGAAAACCCACAACGTTCCCCCAAAAATCTGCGCAATGCTTATGGCTATCGTTGCCCACAAAATGGACAAGCCTTTAAATGAACTGCGTTTCATTTCCATTCAGGAGGTAGAAAAATGATTTATAAAATTACTTTAGGCGGCATCACCTATGAGGTTGAGGTGGAGTCCGGTCGGGCTACGCTGCTGAGCGAATATGAAGCAATTGCCCCGGCGGCTCCGGCTCCCGTAGCTGCAGAGCCTGCTGCACCCGCTGCTGCACCTGCTGCTCCGGCTGCTGTCACCGGCGCCGGTGAGGCTGTCTCCGCCCCGATGCCCGGCACCATTTTGAAGGTAAACGTGGCAAACGGTCAGGCTGTCAAGGAAGGCGACGTGCTGTGCGTGCTGGAAGCAATGAAGATGGAAAATGAGATTATGGCTCCCAAGGCCGGCACCGTCACGCAGGTGCTTGTCACCAAGGGCGCTTCCGTGGACACCGGCGCTCCTCTGGTGGTAATCGGCTAAGGAGGAACCCATGATAGATATTGGTGAGGTTTTGCTGAACCTGTGGAACAGCTCCGGCTTCGCTGCGATGTTCGCCAGCTTTTCCACAATCGGCTGGCAGAATCTGGTGATGCTGATTATCGCCTGCGTTCTGTTGTATCTTGGTATTGTAAAGCAGTTTGAGCCCCTGCTGCTGGTGGGCATTGCCTTTGGTTGTCTGCTGACCAACCTGCCCGGCGCCGGTCTTTACAATCAGGAGCTGTGGACGAATTTTATGACCGAGGGTCACGAGGCTTATCACAGCTACGGCACGATTTTGCGGGAAGGCGGTCTGCTGGACTTCTTCTACATCGGTGTCAAAACCAGCATTTACCCCTGTTTGATTTTTATGGGCGTTGGTGCGATGACCGACTTTGGTCCTCTGCTGTCTAACCCCAAGAGCCTGCTTTTAGGCGCCGCTGCCCAAATGGGCGTGTTTGCCGCCTTTTTCGGTGCAGTTCTTCTGGGCTTCAACGGTCAGGAAGCAGCTTCCATCGGTATTATTGGCGGCGCCGACGGTCCCACTGCCATTTTCCTGACAAGCAAGCTGGCTCCCCATCTGCTGGGCGCTATCGCCGTGGCGGCTTACTCCTATATGGCGCTGATTCCTCTGATTCAGCCCCCCTTTATGAAGCTGCTGACCACCAAGGAGCAGCGGAAAATCAAAATGGAACAGACCCGTGCTGTTTCCAAGTCCGAGAAGATTATTTTCCCCATTGTCGTGACCATTTTTGTTGCGCTGCTGCTGCCGGATACGGCGCCCCTGATTGGCTGCCTGATGCTGGGTAACCTTTTGAAGGAAACCGGTGTCACGGACCGCTTAAGCGACACAGTCCAGAACGGACTGATGAACACGGTAACCATTTTGCTGAGCACCTCCGTGGGCGCCACCATGGTTGGCACCACCTTCTTGACCGCAAATACCCTGAAGATTGTTGTGCTGGGTGTGTGCGCCTTCATTCTGTCCACCTGCGGCGGTCTGCTGAGCGGCGTGATTATGTGCAAACTGACCAAGGGCAAGGTCAATCCTCTGATTGGCTCTGCCGGCGTTTCCGCCGTACCTATGGCTGCCCGTGTTTCCAACAAGGAAGGACAGAAGGCTAATCCTGCCAACTTCCTGTTGATGCACGCAATGGGTCCCAACGTGGCAGGCGTAATCGGTTCTGCCATTGCCGCCGGCTTCCTGCTGAGCGTCTTTGGTGGTTAATATGTTTTAAACAGGTGTTTTCACTCGTTGAAAACACCTCAGAGTGTCAAAGAACCCCCAAATCGCCAAAACACAACAATATTGAAAAAGCAATCTGCCGATATTAAGTTGTCATTGCGAAACCAGTGTCGCAACACTGGTTGTGGCAATCCGTTTCCTAAAATATCTTGCTGTCGCAAGC
>JAFXAQ010000001.1 GCA_017516925.1 Oscillospiraceae bacterium
ACAGCAAATGTTCCGGCGGTTCTTCAATGATCTTCAGCAAAGCATTAAATGCGGAGATAGACAGCATATGGACTTCGTCGATAATATACACACGCATTTTGACCTGCGATGGTGTATAGATTGCATCATCGCGCAGATCTCTAACGTTGTCAACGCCGTTGTTGGAAGCCGCGTCGATTTCCAACACGTCCATGCACGCGCCGGAATCAATGCTTCGGCAAGCCTCACAGCAATTACATGGATTGCCATCCTGCAGATTTAAACAGTTGACTGCCTTTGCCAGAATTTTTGCGCTGCTGGTTTTACCGGTGCCCCTGGAACCGGTGAACAGATAAGCATGGCTCAGCCGGCCGCTTTGCAGCTGGGTCTTCAGCGTTTGTGTAACTGCCAACTGGCCAACCATATCGTCAAAGGTCTGCGGGCGGTATTTCCGGTATAATGCCTGATACATTCTGTTCACCTCCAAAAGTTTGTGAAAAAGACCGGCTCATAACAAGATCGCACACCCACATTTGAGCAAGCTGAATGCCCGGTATCCATGCAGCCAGCTCAGGAACGGCAGCCCCGCGGCACACAGAACGGTCCGCTTAATGCTGCTTGGTTCCCCACCTGACATGGTTCACGGGATCCTGTTGCGCAGGACCGTTCCTTCAACGCCGCTTACACGGTCCGGACGGCACGCAGACTTACCCGGGTGTGGGAGTTCATCCCTGCTATAGCGGATTGCAGGTACAGGGCACCGCTATCTCCCCGACTAGTGCGACCTTGTTATAAGCCGGTCCGCCATAACAAGGTAAAATTCAATTAGTTGATTTTGCTTTCAATAAATTCAGCAAGCTCGCCAAAGGTGGAAATCTTCTGGTCTTCCAAATCCAGCTCTACACCCAGCTCAGACTCCAGATCCATAATCATCTCAACAATGTCAAGAGAATCGATACCCAAGCTCTCAAAGGTGCTTTCTCTGGTAATTTCGTCAGCATTCAGCTCCAACTGCTTGGAAGCGTAAGAAACCAACTTCTCGTACATATTTCATTCCTCCGAACACTTAATTATTTCTATTTTAAGAATTCCTTAGTGTATTTTATTACACCTGGGTTCGTTTGTCAATGACAGTTTTTACGCTTTGACCTGCAACAAAAGCTGTCGACCAGGCAATCTGCAAATTAAAACCACCGGTATAGGCATCGCAGTCCAGAATTTCCCCCGCAAAGTAAAGACCGGAAACCAATTTGCTCTGCATGGTTTTGGGATCAACCTCAGAAACCTTTATGCCACCGGAGGTGATAATTGCCTCAGAAACAGGACGCTTGCCGGATATCTCCACAGGAAACGCCTTTAGTATCTCTACCAAATTACGTCGCTGCTCTTTCCGCAGAGAGTTTGCCTGTAAATCCAAGGGAATATTCGCTTTGTCCAGAACTACCGGTATCATAGAACGAGGCAGTAAATCCGTCAGCGCATTTTCCATTGTGCGGTTCTTATAGGTTTCAAAATCCCGCAAAAGCCGATCATTTATTTTTTCAAGCTCAAGCGCAGGTTTCAAATCAATGAGTAAGCGACATCTGTCTCCCTTTAAATGGGCACTAGCGCTGAGTACAGTCGGTCCAGAGATGCCAAAATGTGTAAATAACAGCTCGCCAAAGTCCTTATATAGCAGCTTACCTTTTGCATTTAACAGCTTTATACCCACATTTCTAAGGCTCAAGCCTTGCATACGATGGCAATCCTCTCCCAAGGCTTCCAGTGGCACAAGAGAACCCTCAGGGGAAACGACCGTATGTCCTAATCTTTCCGCCATTACATAACCGTCACCTGTAGAACCGGTAGCAGGATAGGATACGCCGCCGGTGGCTAAAATTACCCATTTACAGGGGTAAACACGACTTCCGGTTACAACGGAGGTAACAACATTATTTTCAGATACAATTTCCTTAACCGCATCGCAGGAAACCTGAACACCGTATCTTTTCATTGCCTGCTTCAGCGCATATAAAACACTTGCTGACTTATCAGATACCGGAAAGACACGGTTCCCACGCTCAGTCTTCAGCGGGCAACTCTCGTTCTCCAGAAAGGTTATAATGTCTGTCGGCGTAAAGCTATCCAGTGCGCTAAACAAGAAGCGTCCATTTCTAGGAACGTTCCTGATCACCTCTTCGGCTGTACAATTATTTGTCACATTACAGCGGCCTTTTCCGGTAATTAACAGCTTTTTTCCCAGGCGATCATTCTTTTCCAAAAGTAAGACCTTACTCCCCTGTTTTGCCGCAGTAATCGCAGCAAACATTCCGGCAGGACCGCCGCCAACCACAATGCCGTCATACATCATTGTCCGTCAACCCGCTTTTCATAAACATTGTATTCTTCCCAAACACGTTCCAATGCCTCAAAGCTCTTGGCGAGGACCTGCCCCCTTCCGGCTGCCAGCGCTACAATTAAGGCGTTAATCAGACTAAGAGGTGCTACCAGAGAATCAACCAATGACAGCATATCACTTTTGGCAAGCAGCACATAATCACTGTTTTGCCCCAAAGGAGAAAGCTGGCTGTCTGTAAAACCTATTACGGTAGCACCGGTAGTACGACAATATTGCGCACCCTTTGCCGTGGCTGCAGAATACCTTGGAAAACTAAAAGCCAGAACCACATCCTCAGCTTGAACATCGATCAGCTTTTCAAACATTTCACTGGCACCGGAGGCGGTCACAATATGCACATTTGGAAACATGAAGCTAAGATAATAGCCTAAAAAGCTCGCAAGCGGCGCAACCGATCTGCAACCCAACACGAATATATGCTTTGCATTCAGGATGGCATTCACTGCGCACGCAAACGCTTCCCTATCTACCAATTCCGCTGTTTGACGCAATTTATCCGCATCGGATTGCAAAACCGCTGTCAGCACATCCTGATTGCCAATCCGGTCGTTTGCTACTTCCATTCTCTGGACAGAGGTCAACCGGTTCAGCACCATATCCTGCATTGCCTTCTGCATATGGGGATAGCCCTCATAGCCTAATTCTACAGCAAAGCGAACCACAGTTGATTCGGAAACCCCTACCGTCTTACCAAGCTTACTGGCAGTCATAAACGCTGCTTTATCATAGGATTCTGTAATGAAGTTCGCCAGCAGGCGCTGACCCTTGGAAAAGGAAGCGGATTTCTGCTGTAAAACAGAGAACAGATCATTTCGCATATGTATGGACCTCTCAATCTCAGGAATTTTTAAGTTCGAACACTTCCTGTTCCGTTAAATAACGCCAGGAGCCCTTGGATAACTGACCCAGCTTCAAACTGCCTTCCCGGACACGGATCAGTCTGCGCACCTGCATTCCGGCAATTTCACACATACGTCGCACCTGTCGGTTGCGACCTTCATGAATGGTTATGAGAAACTCTGCCTTATCAGGTGATGCCGGATTACGCCTACAAAGCTTCAACTCAGGAATGGATAGCCTATAGCCGTCCAGCGTAATCGGCTGCTTCAGCCGCAAAAATCCATCCTCGGAAAATCCGGACACCTCAACCCGATAGGTTTTATCCACTTGATGACTGGGATGCATCAATTGATTGGCAAAATCACCGTCATTGGTCATAATTAACAGGCCCTCAGAATCCATATCCAGACGACCTGCTGGATAAACACGTTCAGGACACCCGGAAACCAGGTCAGCAACTGTCCTTCTGCCTCTTTCATCGGACATTGTTGTAACAAAGCCCCTGGGCTTATTGAGCATAATATAGACATAATTCTGTTTGGATGGGAGAGGCTTCCCATCCAAACAAATCATATCTTTTTCACTATCAGCGCTGTCTCCCAATTGGCAGACACGACCGTTACAGGTTACCCGACCGGCTACAATTAAGTTCTCTGCGTGACGTCGGGAAGCTACACCCCTGGCAGCAATGATTTTTTGAATTCTTTCCGGCAAGGTTACTTCCCTCCAAACAATCGTTCCCAAACTGTAGGTGGCTTCTGGTCATCCCGTTCTATCGTTCTACCAAAGATAAGCGGCACCTTTCCAACCGGATTTCCGTTGATGCAAATATACGCAAATCCTGCACATTGTCCTTCAGCAACCGGCGCATAAACAAATCCACTTCCGGAAAGTACGATTTCAGGTTCTTCCTCCGGCGCCAATGAATATATAAAGTCACTGTCAGACAGCAGCTGGACACTGCCTTCAGTGCCACCTGCCAGTTCTACCGTACCAAGGCATTCGCTCTTTTGGATAATCCGGGTCGAGGTATAACGGCAAAACCCATTCTCCATAAGCGCTGTATGATCACGCCAGTCATCCGGCGCATTCATTGTCACGCCTATGAGCTGCCTGCCCTGCCTGGTTGCGCTGGAAACAAGAATGCGACCGGCTGACTTCGTATACCCCGTCTTGACCCCGTCAGCGCCTTCCAGAGACCAAAGCAATTTATTGTGATTGCGCAAGCTCCGATTGCCGACGGTCACAGTTTTTGTGGAAACCGTTTTTGCAAAAATAGGGTTTTGCATAGCGTAGGCAGTCAGCACAGCCATATCATAGGCTGTTGAATAATGACCGGGGCTGTCAAGACCATTTGGGTTTTCAAAATGCGTATTGCGCAGACCCAGGCGGTGTGCCTTATCATTCATAAGCTGAGCAAAACCTTCAACCGTGCCGCCGCAGTAAATTGCCAGCGCCACCGCTGCATCATTTCCGCTATGAAGCATCAGTCCGTACAGGAGCTCCTGTATTGTAAGAACCTCACCCTCCTGCAGGTACATAGACGAGCCTTCTATCCCCACAGCCTCCTTGGGTATGCGCATTCTGTCCAGCACATTACATTGCTCACAAACGACCAGCGCTGTCATAATTTTTGTAGTGCTGGCAATTAGTCCACGCTCATCAGTATTCTTCTCATACAGCAATCTTGTTGAATTTGCATCATACAGTACAGCCTTTTGCGCAGAAAGTGCCTGAACTTTACAAGGTAAAAACAGGAAAGCAGCCAGCAGTGCAGCAGTCAGCCTGCTACATACATTTTTCAAGACAATCACCCCGGTTTATTTTAAACCGGGGTAACAAAATTATTCAGCTTTACGGGTGTGACTGTCAACAAAGGCAGCAATCTTATCCAGTGTTTCCGGTACAAGCTCAACAATTCGGTCAGCAGTCGTATTGGCAGGCGCCGCAACGGGAACCATACGGACATTGCCATCCTTAACAATCAGGAAGGCAACCGGGGTCACCTTCACACCGGCACCAACACCGCCGCCGAAGGGATTCTCATGCTGATTGGGATTCTTGGAAACAAAATCAGAACCGCCGCCGCCAAGACCGATGCTGATTTTCGAAATGGGAATAATGGTAATATCGCTACCAACCGCAATCGGTTCGCCAACAACGGAATTAGAGCTCACCATTTCCCGGATTTTTGCAATGGTATTATCCAGCATATTGGGTAGATTTTGAGACATATTATTGCACCGCCTTTATTGTTTTCGAAATTTTGAAATAATGCTTTAATGCGCGACATCCATGGTTCAGGAACAAATACAGAAAATTCCCTAACGAAATAAGAATATCTGCCTGGGCAAAAACAAGCGTTTCGGTAGCAGAAAAATCGCATTCAACCTGCAAGTCGCGATTTTTGATTTTCACAAGCTGTTCCAGCAAAGGGAAAAAGCTTCCCAAAACTGCCCATGCCCGACCGTAATTAACAGCCAAATCGCAGGGATCTGCATCCGCCATAATCAGCTTAAACTCCAGATTTTGCACCCAAAGCTTTCGGCGAAACTCCTTCAGGAAATCCAGAATAACGTCGACAATGGGTAAGAAATCCATAAGCGAACCGCCGCGCTTCACTGTTGCTTTATTTCCGGATGATGCCGATTTTTTCTCTGTTTGCTTAGCTTTTGTTTTCTTTTGTGGATATAACGGAACAGCCACAGGTCCCAGCTTTAGTGTCACAACACCGCCCTGCTTATCATAGCGCAGTCTAACGCCAACCGGCATACTCAGAAGCGCCAGGATTATCGCAAGGATGACGCAAAGGCCGATCATTGATTTTCTCCCTCTGGCGCAACAGCTTGCGCTTCTGTCTGGGTTTCGTCCGTTATCTGCTCAATTTCCAGCTGATCCGGCTCGCCAAAGCTCACCTTCTCAATGGGAGGCAGTTCCTCCAAGGAGGACAAGCTAAAGGTTCTAAGGAAATCAGGTGTGGTTTTATAAAGAATGGGTCTGCCGGGAACATTCAGCCGCCCAGCCTCTTCAATCAGCTTTTTATTCAGCAGTGCGCCAACTGAATAAGAGCTGTCCACACCACGGATTTGTTCAACCATTGCTTTTGTGGCCGGCTGATAATAGGCAATTATTGTCAGCGTCTCCAGCTGTGAGGAGGATAATTTAGGCGGTTTTCTGGTTTCCAATGCCTTTGTAATATAGTCCGCCATTTCACCGGAGGATACCATTTGGTATCCCTTTTCCAGCCGGATAATCCTAATGCCACGTCGATTGAAGGATAACTCATCAGCAAGGGCATCCGCCGCCGCAATAATCTCATCCTCATCAACTTCCAGAGCCATACATAGCCGGGAAATCTCAACACGCTCCCCGGAAGCAAAGAGGATTGCTTCTATGGCGCGTTGCAATTCCTTCAGTTCCATCAATTATCCTCCTTTCCTTCCTCAGGTTTATTAATCAGCTTAACATTGGGGTTTTCTCCGGTGACATCATCCTCCAGAGAAACAGAGTTTGTTTTACACAACTCCAGTATTGCCAAAAAAGTGGCAACAATTTCGGAGCGGGAGCGATTTCCCTTGAATAAATTCTTTAACCGTTCAATCCCTCTCAGCACGAGCGTTTTAATAACCTCTGTCGCCTTTCTTGTAACCGGGTAAGGTTCCTTACCCACAATTCCTTTAAAGTTTACCGTAGGAGGCGGCAGCCTGCGTTGATTTCGCTCGGAGATTTCATCCAACGCACGAAGCATATCCGCAGGTTCGTGCTGGTAGCGATAGGTTGTGTCCCGACGCAGGGGCTCCGGTTCCTTTGTGAAAACACAGCGACCAATATCGTTTCTGGGCTCGAGAACCGTAATTGCCATACGGATTTGTTCCATAGCCTCTCTGCGTTGACGTTCAATCAGGGATTGTCGCAACAGATCCAGCTCGCTTTCTGCCTCAGCAGCCTCCGCAGCGGACAAAAGCATTTTTGTCTTAATCAACATCAGGTGGGATGCCATCGTAATAAACTCACTGGCTATCTCCATATCCAGACGTTTCATTTCATCCAGATATGCAAGATACTGCTCTAAAATAGCAGTAATGGATACATCCTGAATCTCTATTTTGTTTTTGCTAAGCAGTAAAAATATAACATCCAGGGGACCTTCGAAGTCTTCATTCGCCTCATTTCGGCTATGAACGATGCCCTCCAGACGATATCGCGGTTCAGCCATAGTAACTCCTTGCAAAATATGGATAATTTCTTTCTTAGATTATAGCACCGCTTGACGGATTCTGCAAGTATTTCCGTCAAAAATGTCATAGTTTGCATTTTGCGCAAAGATGTGTTAGAATAAATAAAAAAAGGAGGCCTCGTTATGTCTGGAAAAAGAAATCGATATCATGATTTTGAACGTTTCACTGTATTGGGATTGATTGTCGCCACAATCTTCTTTATCGCTTTTCTTTCCGCAGCCGGAACCGGCAACGTCTGGCTTAAGGTCATTTACGCGATTATCGCAATTGGCATTTGCACATTTTTCCTATGGGTTCTGTATCAAAAGCGGGAGCTTTTACGACCCCGGAGTTTTTGGATGAGTGTTTGGTCTGCTGCAATTATCGTTTGCATACTGGCATCCATCATCCTGAATTTCCCCTCTCCAAACATTTACGTATGAAAAAAGCCCACTGGCAGCCAGTGGGCCTTTTCTATTGATAGAACACATTACCGCCAATAAATTCACGGACAATGCTGGTAGGTGGAATTTCGTTCTCCACATCAGCGTCAACCACATAGTTGAGAATTTTCACCAGGGATCGCACCTGTTCATAGCAACTGTCCTCTGGAGGAACTGCATCCAGCAATGGGAATATGTGCTTTTTCAAAACAGCAAGCTCGTAGAGGGTTGAACTGTTGAAAATAACATCTGCATTTTCCTGAAATGGGAATATCCAACGTTTTTCGCCTCTTCGGACAGAATCCCACATTTCCATTGTGCGCTGTACCGAAGCACCTCTGGTTTCGTAGTCCCGGACAGTTCTTCGAAGCAGCCTCAAAAGGCTGGTAGGTATTCGATTATGGTCATCCAGATTAAGTGGCAGCAACGGACTGACATAGAGACGAAACACCAAATGCTTATCCAGTCTCTCCGGTAACAAAATGGGATTCAATGCGTGTAACCCTTCAACGATAATTACCGAATGTTCTGTCAACTGTAGCATTTCTTTATGGAATTCACGTTTTCCGGTTTTAAAATTGAATACGGGACGCTCTATTGCGATACCTGATAGCAGAAGCTCCAGATGCTCACGGAACAGCGCTGTATCAATTGTGTTAATGTGCTCCAAATCCAGCTTTCCATCCGGTCCGGGCGCAATCTTATCCCGGTCAATGTAATAATCATCCAAGCTTAGAAGAATTGGCTTTTTACCATGGACACGAAGCTGTGTTGCCAGCCGGTTTCCGGAGGTGGTTTTTCCCGAGGAACTAGGTCCTGCCAGCATCACTGCTTTGGAACCACGTTGGCAAACAATATCTGCCACCTGGGAGAAGCGCTTTTCATGCAGTGCCTCATTGACACGGATAAGCTCTCGGATTTTCCCGTTTCGGGTCAATTCATTCAAGTCCGCAACAGTCTCACACTCCATCAGCTCACACCAGCGCTCACCTTCCGTGCTGACCGAGAGAAACCTTGGCATTTCCTCATACTGGGCTACCATATCCGGATAAGCATCCTCGGGATACAGGAAGAAAAAGCCCCCGTCAGCCGGCAGAATATCCCAAACCTGCAAAAAGCCTGTAGAGGGTGCCAGCTCACCGTAATAGTAATCCGAGAAGTCTCCGCAATAATACTCATCGAAATAATCCTGGGCTCTGCAGGATAGCAAACCGGCTTTATCCATTTGCCCCTGCGACTTATAGCGGGCAATCGCCTCCGCAATTGGCACCCTTCTGCGTAAAAGTGGAATATCTTCTTCAACAAGCTTTTTTACTTCTGCCTTTAACGCGGCAGCTGAGAAATCCGTTGAACACACCTCAATATACAACGCTTTTCCCACTGTGCACCCCATTTTGGAACGAACATTGGGGTATAGTCTCTGCAAGGCAAGAAACAGAACAAACTGCGCTGTACGGCTGTAGACATCCTTTCCTGTAGGGTCTATGTAGCGTAACAGCGTGACCTCTCCGCCAGAGGCTGCCATAGCGCGACGAATGGAAAGGCGATCCTGTTGAACGTCCTTTTCTCGTAACGGAACGTAATTTAAGTTAAAAATCTCACCAGCAATTTTCGCTGCCAAAGGGCGGCAGGAAAGCATAGGGTCATCCAGCCCCAGCTGCCGGATTATCTCCAATAATGATTGACCCGGTTTTGCAATTACACATCTGCCGTCAATACGAAGCTCCATAGCATTACCTCCATTCCAAATATGTTATGACACAACAGAAGCTACAATTCAAAAAGTTAGCATTCCCATCTAGAACTCCCCGGCGTGATACATAATTGCAGATAACGCACAAAGAGGAGCCGTTTCACAGCGCAGAATACGCTTTCCCAACGTGCACACCTGCAGACCAGCAGATAAGGCCTGTTCAACTTCCTTAGGATCCAATCCACCTTCCGGTCCGGTGATAAAGCTAATTGTTTGAAAACTTTTGTCACTTAGTGCCATTTTCAGCGTTTTTGCTTGTTCATTTTCATAAAACAGAATCCCAATATCAGATTGGGATGCGCGCTCCAATGCCTTTTTATAGCTGTCCAGAACCAATACCTGCGGTATCCGGCCTCGTCCGGACTGCTCAGCCGCAGAGGTTGCAATTTTTTGCCAACGTTCCACTTTCTTTTTCAAGCTCTTTTCGTCAGGTCTGGAGACACACCTGACAGAGGGAAACGCAACGATTTCATAAGCGCCCAATTCGGTTGCCTTTTGAACCACATGTTCAAATTTATCACCTTTGGAAAAAGCCATATAAACTGTCGCTCTCACACACGCTTCCACTGCGGAAGCCTGACGCTCCGATACAACCAGGCTGATTTGACCGGCGCTGACCTCTTGCACAGTACAAATACATTCTGTTCCCTGTCCATCGCAAACAGTAACCACCTCGCCATTATTCAGGCGCAGCACCTTTGCATGCTCCGCATTTTCTCCGGTAAGAACCAACAAATCACTGTTTATGTCTTGGGAATTCACAAAAAATCGTGCCATACCACCATCTCCAACGCTTATTTTATATTATTATAACAGACAGAATTTCATAAAGCAAGAACGTGAAAACAAATGGAATTGAGTATTGACAAAGACGCCGCATTTTGCTATAATGCCTAAGTGTTCTGCGAGAGTGTTGGAATGGTAGACAAGCACGTTTGAGGTGCGTGTGGTTTCGCCGTGTGGGTTCGAGTCCCATCTCTCGCACCATGTAAAGGGTTATCCCAGTCGGGATAACCCTTTAACTTTTTTGCATAATATAGAATATGACTATAATGCGGTAACAAAACCTTACATTTCTTCGCAGATATATTGCAATTATATTCAAAGTTCAGTTCTTGTCTCGAATTAGCGCAACCGGCAGTTGCATTATTTGATAATCAAAGTTGGTAGATATCCAGACATACATCTGTTAAACTTGGTATCTGTTGAAATCGAAAATTACGTAAAAATGATCATAATATGAAAGGCGGTTTTTATATGACACTTGGAGAAAAAATAGTGACCCTTCGTACAAACGCGGGCCTCTCTCAAGAGGAGCTTGCCGAAAAAATTGACGTTTCCAGACAATCTGTTTCCAAATGGGAAATGAACCAGGCACTTCCTCAAATTGATAAGGTTTTAATGCTTTGTGAATTATTCGGCATTACAACCGATACACTGTTATGTGATAAAATTGAGGTTGAAGCCCAAGGCAAAGTGAAAAGTGATGGACTGAAATATTTTGGTACCGACGGTTTCAGAGGAGAGGCAAATCTCAAGCTCACCTCCCTTCAGGCTTACAAGGTTGGCAGATTTTTAGGCTGGTATTTCGCTTCACCGCTTTCAGGCTGCGATAAGCCTAATTACCGACCCAGAATTGTAATAGGCAAAGACACCAGACGCTCCAGCTATATGCTTGAATACTCCATCGTTGCAGGCATTACCGCCTCAGGTGCAGATGCGTATATGCTCCACGTAACTACCACACCAAGCGTTTCCTATGTTATCTGCCAGGATGAATTTGATTGCGGCATTATGATCACCGCATCACACAACCCCTACTATGATAACGGCATAAAGGTAATTAACCGTTATGGCGAAAAGCTGGACGATGAAACAACTGCTCTCATCGAAGCTTATCTTGATTCTGACTTCACAGCCCTCGGCATAACCGGTGACGATTTACCCCTTGCCACAAAAAGCAAAATCGGCTGCATCGTAGACCATATCTCCGGCAGAAACAGATATTTGGGCTACCTTATCTCCCTTGCGTCCAACTCATACAAAAAACTTAGAATCGGTCTCGATTGTGCCAATGGCGCATCCTGGATGATTGCCAAAAGTGTATTCAGTGCAATTGGGGCACAAACCTATGTGATAGGCGCAGAACCCGACGGGCTAAATGTAAATCAGGACTGTGGCTCAACCCATATCGAAAAGCTTTGTGATTTGGTCAAGGAAAAGCATCTTGATTTGGGTTTTGCATTTGACGGTGACGCAGACAGATGTATTGCCGTCGATGAAAAGGGCAATATAGTAGACGGCGATGCCATAATGTATATTTTAGCAAAGCGTCTTAAAAGCAGGGATATGCTAAATGATAACACCATTGTTGCAACAATTATGTCCAACAGCGGTTTTTTCTCCTCTCTGAAAGCAATCGGCATTCACTGCGAACAAACCGCAGTCGGCGACCGCTTTGTTTATGAATGTATGCAAAAGAACGACTATTCTTTGGGCGGTGAGAAGTCCGGTCATATCATTCTCAAAAAATATGCCACAACCGGAGACGGTATCTTAACGGCAATTATGCTGTCCGAGGAGGTTTGCGATACGAAGCTTCCACTGTCTGCGCTTGCAGAGTCTGTAATGCTTTACCCCCAAAAGCTTAAAAATCTACCGGTTAAGGATAAGGCTGCCGTTTTATGCGACGATGCCGTTCTGACATCCGTGCAGGAGGTTGAAACACTTATTGACGGCAACGGCAGAGTTTTACTCCGGCAAAGCGGCACCGAACCTGTGATACGCATCATGGTTGAGGCAGAAAGCGAAGCGCTATGCGACAAATATATTGATATGATAGCAAGTGTCATAACAGAAAGGGGGCATTTGAGTGAATAAGCCGGTAAAAACCAGCGAGCTTTTTAACTGTACAACCGAGTACCTCACTCCCCTGTTTGACTCCTGTGAATACCCTTGGGAAATGCTCCCAAAAATCAAGGAATATATTCTTTCCCTTTTGGAAAAAGGCATAAAAGGTTATACAAGATATTCTGACAATGTGCTTATCGGTGAGAACGTTAAGATATATCCCGGCGCCACCATTGAAGGTCCGACTATTATCGGCGCAGGAACAGAAATTCGTCCCGGCGCCTTTATAAGAGGAAGTGTTATCACAGGCGAAAACTGTGTCCTCGGCAATTCCTCAGAATTTAAGAACTGCATATTACTCAACAAGGTACAGGCACCCCACTATAATTATGTTGGCGACTCCATAATGGGTAATTACACGCATTTGGGCGCCGGCTCAATCTGTTCCAATCTAAAGACTGATAAAAAGCCTGTAGTCATACACGGTGACAGAGATTACAACACCGGACTTCGAAAAATAGGCGCAATTCTTGCAGACTATGCCGACGTGGGCTCCGGGTGCGTTTTAAATCCCGGAACCATTATAGGTAAAAATACTTCCGTATACCCGGTTTGCGCCCTGAGAGGCGTATACCCTGCCGGATGCATTGTAAAATCTATAAATGACATTGTGGTTAGAATAGAGAAATAAGCGCAAGTATCAGCCCAAATTGTTCATAATATCTTGATTTCAACCTGTTAATATGGTATAGTTTCAGCAGAAATTAGTAGACAGGAAGAGATATGTATGAAAAAAATTCGTTTCTTCATTGCTATGTTGGCAGGCAAAATTACCCTGTTCGGTTTAAAGCTATTGGGCAGAAACGCCACCTTTTTGCCCGGAAAAATCGCCGTTGCCATTGACAAAAACTTTCTGGCTGGACTGACACCGCCTAAGACCGTCATTGCCGTTACCGGCACCAACGGCAAAACAACTGTCAGCAATTTATTAAACTCTATACTGCTATCGAATGGCTACAGCGTAACCAATAACAGTCTGGGCTCAAATGTGCAGGCCGGTGTTGCAACTGCGCTGCTGGAGGATTCAACCTTAACCGGCAAGGCAAAAAAAGAAATTGCTGTTCTTGAGGTAGACGAGCGCAGTTCATTACGGATTTACCCCTATCTCAAGCCTGATTATCTGATCTGCAACAATATTATGCGTGATTCTCTAGCGAGAAATGCCCACACAGAATTTATTAGCTTCATTATAAACAAGGCGCTGCCCAAGTCAACGAAAGTCATTTTAAACGCAGATGACCTAGTTTGCGCCACCCTTGCTCCCGGAAATCAGGAGAGAATTTATTTCGGTCTGGACGTTGACAAAATTCACGAGGAAGGACCTCTCTACCTGCAAGACATTGTCTATTGCCCTCATTGCGGAGGACTTTTAACCCCGGAATATTTGCGCTATAACCATATCGGCAGAATGCATTGCGAAAAATGCGATTTCCGTTCTCCGGAGCCGGATTTTGCTATAACGGAAATCAATAAAGATGAAAACAAATTTACGGTTATGCATAACGGCATTTCTGAAAGCTATTATCTTATTAACGACAATATCGTTAATCTCTACAATTTCTGCGGACTGATTGCGCTCCTAAGTACAATGGGACTATCCCATAAACAAATTTCTGACGGCTTCGCAAAGTCCAAAATTGTCAAAACACGCTATGACAAGCTTCAATCCGGTGACCTGACCATCACAATGCAGTTATCCAAGGGACAAAACCCCACTGCCTGCGCCCGTTGCTTTAGCTACGTTGCCAAGTGTCCGGGAAATAATAAAGCCATCATTTTTGTTGGAGATGATTTTGAGGCCTCCGAAAGCCCCTGTTGGTTCTACGACAGCAATTATTCCTATTTGGCAGACCCCTCCATCAATCAAATTATTTTCTCCGGTCCCCGGTGTATGGACCAATACTTGCGGGCGCAAATGGCTGGTATTCCCACCGATAAAATCCGGACCATCACCGATTCCACAGCCGGTACAGAATTATTGGACACACAGCTTTCCAAGGATATCTACGTTCTGTACGGTCCGTATATGGTAAAGCAAGCTAATCTTGTAAAAGAAAAACTGATTGCAATTGGCGCTGGGGGTGAAGATAAATGATTGTTGAAATTCTGTTTCAGGAAGTTTGCGGACTTTACGGCGACAGCCAAAATCCCACCTATCTGGAAGCAACCTTACCGGACGCGCAGTTTATTTACACCAAGCTGACCGATGTCCCCTACTTTGTGAATAATACACCGGATATCATTTATATTGGCTGCATGAGCGAATCCACCCAAAGAAGAGTAATTGAAACATTAAGACCCTATAAAGACAGAATTTGTACACTGATTGACAATGGTACACCTATTTTGGCTACCGGCAATGCAGGCGAAATATTTACAAAGACAATTTCCTATGTTTCCGAAAATATAGAGACAGAAGGTCTCGGCATATTTGACCTGCAGGTTAAGACAGACCTGTTTAACCGCTACAACGCTATGGTACTGGGGGAACTCAATGACATAAAAATCGTTGGATTTCGTTCACAGTTTAGTTTCCTCTACGGGGATAATTCCAACAGCTACTTCATTAAGTGCATCAGAGGAGACGGCATTAATCCGGAAAGCAAGCTGGAAGGTATGCGAAAAAATAACCTTATTTGCACCCAACTGCTTGGACCGATTTTGCCTCTCAACCCCCTTTTCTGCGAATATTTTCTTGGTCTTGCCGGTGTACAGGCAACTGCTGCATATCGTGAATCCGCAATGAACGCATACGAACAAAGGCTCAGGGAATTTTCTGACCCCAAAATTCCGTTTAAGCATGACTAAATAATCCGGTTTGGCATCAATGCCAAACCGGATTTCTCATTTACTTTTAAAAACCAAAAATTTACTTCCAATATAATTCAGAACAATTACCAGCGCAGATGTCACAATTTTCCAGACATTACCATCGAGGCGCAAGGCATCAACCGTCAACCAAAGAATTGCTGTTTCAGCAACACCGGAACATAACCGACACGTGATAAACTTGAATAGCTCCGTACGCACAACCTTCCATGACCAGTCATAACTCTTAAAAACAATTGGCTTATTGGTAACGAAGGCTACCATCACGGAAACGAACCATGCAATGCCATTACTGACAGCAGCGGAAATATTGCAGTAATTATAAAGGGGTAAATAGACAATATAGTTTACTAAAGTGGTTAAAATGCCAAGAAAAAGATAGAGAACAACCCCCTGGTGCTTTTTCAGGAGATTTTTGATATTTTCCAGCATTCATCCTCACCTCAGGGTTATTATACCATAACATTCAGAAAAAACAACAAAGGAAACCTGCGTTATTTCTCCAGAAGCTTCTCAAGGGCTGCCAACTTGATGCAGGTACAGAATACCTCCATCGCTTTTTCCAGCTCAGCAACCGGCGGAAAACTCGGCGCAATCCGGATATTGCAGTCCTGCGGGTCTTTTCCATAAGGGAAGGTTGCACCCGCCGGGGTCATTACAACACCTGCTTCTTTACACAACGCCAACGCTCTGGTTGCTGTGTGAGGCAACGTATTAAAGCTGATAAAATAGCCACCTTTAGGACGGTTCCAGTTAGCAAAGCCAAGAGGTTTGATTTCTTTTTCCAAAACGTTCGCAACCGTGTCGAACTTAGGCTTTAAGAACTCAGCATGAATTTTCATCACTTCCAGCGTGTGCGCCTTATCTTTCAGGAAGCGGACATGACGCAGCTGATTGATTTTATCGTGAGAGATTGTCTGCACAGAAAACAGCTTTGTAAAATAGGCAATGTTTGCTTCAGATGCGGCAAGCGCAGAAACACCGGCACCAGCAAAGGTAATTTTGGATGTGGAAGCAAACTCATAGACCATATCCGGATTGCCAGAGTGCTCACACAAGGAAATAATATCAGGAAACGCGACATAGTCTCCATCAAACTCATGTACGCAATATGCATTATCCCACATAATAGCGAAATCCGGTGCCGCAGGCTTTAATGCAGCAAAACGCGAAATTGTTTCTTTTGAATAAATAATTCCATCAGGATTGGAGTATTTGGGTACACACCAGATGCCCTTCACACAAGGGTCCTTAACCAGCTCCTCCACAACGTCCATATCAGGACCTTCCGCAGTCATAGGAACCGTAATCAACTCAGCGCCAAAAAATTCCGTAACCCTGAAATGTCTGTCATATCCGGGACTTGGACACAGGAACTTCACACAGTCTTCCTTGCACCAAGGACGCTGACTATGCAGTAGACCATGGCTGTATGCTCTGGAAATAACATCGAACATCAAATTCAGGCTGGAATTGCCCCCCACAAAAACCTGCTCCGGCTTACAATCCAGAACATCAGCCCAGTACTTGCGCATAGCGGGAAGTCCAGTAAGCTCGCCATAGTTACGGACGTCAACACCATCCTCCATACATTCTTCCGCAGTATTGGCATAACCAAGAATGCCGCTGACGGCATCCAATTGAATTTTTGAAGGTTTTCCACGCGCCATATTCAAGTTTAACTTTTGCTCCTTGCATTTTTGAAACCGCAGCAAAAGGTCAGAATAGGCATTTTCCAAGTCATTTCTGGACATTTTGGAATATTCCGTCATAAGAACACACATCCTCAAAAAACAAATTTGAATTATTATAACTTTAAACTTGCAAAATTGCAATATCTATTTTGCAGAATTTCGCATTCTTCGACGATTTGTAGCATTCAACAAACACGCTAAGGTTTCTATGGAATTTTTGGGCAGATTGATACTTGCTTTTTTCGTTTATATCGCATAAAATTTATAAAGAGAAATTTTGTGGTTACAGGCCAAGAAAGGTTGTGTCCGTATGCATACAACGCTTAGCGTGCCGGAAATTTTCGGTACTGACTCCTTTAATGAGGCAACAATGAAGCAATACCTCGCCCCGGAAATTTTCCAGGCTTGGAAACAGTGCATTCAAAACGGTACACAGTTGGATTTATCCGTTGCCAACGCAATTGCGGAAGGAATGAAAAACTGGGCTATTGGGAAGGGCGCCACCCACTACACGCACTGGTTCCAGCCCATGACCGGCATTACTGCTGAGAAGCACGATTCCTTTATCACACCTGACGGCTCCGGTAATGTCATTATGGAATTTTCCGGCAAAGAGCTTGTGCGTGGCGAGCCTGACGCTTCCTCCTTCCCTTCCGGCGGTCTGCGGGCAACCTTTGAGGCTCGCGGATATACTGCATGGGACCCCACCGCCTTTGCTTTTGTAAAAGATGGAAGTTTGTATATCCCCACCTGCTTCTTCTCTTATACTGGAGATGCTTTGGACAAAAAAACACCGTTGCTGCGGTCTATCGACGAGGTCTCCAGAGAAACGGTACGTATCCTGCGCCTATTCGGCGACAAGGAAACAAAGCGCGTGCAAGTATCTGTTGGCGCTGAACAGGAATACTTCTTAATTCCTAAGGCAATCTATGCAGAACGTGAAGATTTGCGTTTAACCGGTCGAACTTTATTTGGCGCCGCACCTCCTAAGGGTCAGGAATTGGACGATCATTATTTTGGAACCATCCGTACCCGGGTTTCCAACTTTATGCACGATTTAGATGAACAGCTGTGGCGCTTAGGTGTTCTGTCTAAAACCAAACATAACGAAGGAGCTCCCTGTCAACACGAACTGGCTCCTATATTTACGGATGCCAGTAATGCCTGCGATGCAAATCAAATCATTATGATGGTAATGAAAAAATGCGCCGCCAAGCATGATTTAGTTTGTTTGCTCCACGAAAAACCCTTTGCAGGTTTGAACGGCTCCGGTAAGCACAACAACTGGTCCTTATGCACGGACACCGGAAAAAATCTGTTTAAGCCCGGGGATACACCCCGGCAAAATGCGCAATTTCTTGTATTTTTAGCAGCATTTATCAAAGGTATTGACGAATATCAGGATTTCCTGCGCAGTACCGTCGCTTCAGCCGGAAATGACCACCGTCTGGGTGCCCACGAGGCGCCTCCTGCCATCATCTCCATTTTTCTGGGCGATGAATTGACAGCCGTTGTAAACTCCATCATAAACGGAACAAACTACACGGACCCGGAAAGTAGTGAAATCCGTATCGGCGTAGACGTACTACCCTCAATCCCTAAAGATACAACCGACCGGAACCGCACCTCCCCTGTCGCATTCACCGGAAACAAGTTTGAGTTCCGTATGCTGGGTTCATCCCAATCCATTGCAGGTCCCAACATTGCGCTGAACACCATTATGGCAGAAGAGCTGAGCCAGTTTGCCGATATTTTGGAGAATGCCGACAACTTTGACAGCACGCTGCAAAAATTGATTTGCGATACGCTGACTGCACATCAGAGAATCATTTTTAACGGAAACGGCTATTCTCAGCAGTGGCAGGAGGAAGCCGCAAAACGTGGACTGAGCAATCTCCATAATACTGCCAGGGCCCTCCCGGCATACATTAACCAGAAAAACATTGACCTGGTTACTAAGCACGGCATATTCACAGAGGCAGAGTTTCTGGCACGATACGAGATTCATCTGGAGGCTTACTGCAAGCTAATCAACATTGAGGCACGAACAATGGTGGATATGGTAATGCACCAAATTCTGCCTGCTGCATTACGTTATTCCTCCGACCTTGCTGAGGGTATAAATCGCAAGAAGGAAGCCACCGGCAATAAGCCCGCAACCGAGCTGTCTCTGGTTAGACGAATTTCTGAAAGCTGTGACCGTCTGTATGAGGCCAGCGAGCAGCTCTATGCCAGCCTTAAAAAGGTGCCCCAGGGTAATCAGTGTGCCGCCGACTACTACAGTGAAATCGTCGTTGCCGGTATGCAAGCAGTACGCAAGGAAGCAGATTTTCTGGAGAAACTCACAGCAAAATCCTACTGGCCCTATCCTACATATTCCGACCTTCTGTTCTATTAAAACAACAATACCCCGCCAAAGGCGGGGCTTCATAAGACAGTATCCGCTTCAAAAGCAATCTTTTATTTCCATACTGCGTAAAAACGCTATGGTAGGCGCCAGCCTTACCATAGCGTTTTTTCTTGTCTGGATGTAAAAATCTTTCCTTTTGAAGTGCTTTGCAGTTTTGCTCCTTGGATTTTCCTCTGTAACAAGGAATAGCTGCGAAGAAATACTTTGTGTATTTCAAGCGGTTATTCTGAAGTTATGGAGGAAAAGACTGGGGCAAAACCGAATAATTTCTTACGAACCCCCGCCTAAAAAGGCGTGGTATTCATTACTTTCTTAATTAAAAATCCAAATCCTTTTTGGACTTTTTGGTAGCCTTAGCCTTAGCCTTTTCTTCTGCAGCCTTTGCCTCAGCTTCCTTCTTAGCCGCAACAGCAGTCTCGTTAGTGGAAAGAGCCCACTTCTGGAACTCGATGCGTACACGGTCAGCGCCGGTCTCGATGACAAATTTCTCATCCTTAACACTGACGACAGTGCCGACAATGCCACCAATGGTGGTAATCTGGTCGCCAACCTTCACATTGGAGCGAAGCTCTTCAGCTTCCTTTTTACGCTTGTTCTCGGGACGGATCAGCATAAAATAGAAAACGCCAACCATAATCACCAGCATAAGCACCGTGGAAATCATCTGATTACCGCCTTGTGCGGTTGCAGTCAAAAAATTCAACATTTGAAAAACTCCTTTTATTTTAATTCCTGAATATTATACCATTGATTACATAAATTGCAAGGAAATTTTAAATCCTGCGACTTAACTTTTCAGAAAACTCACATCTGAATGCCTCAAAGGTGCCGTCATCCAGCGCATTGCGGATTCTTTCCATCAATTTATTATAGAAATACAGGTTGTGCATTACGCAAAGACGCATCGCCAGCATTTCTTCCGCAACGAACAAATGACGGATATACGCTCTGGAGTATCGACGGCATACAGGACAGTCACATTGGGGATCAATGGGTTGCAGGTCCTTCTGGTACTTTGCGTTCTTCAGGTTGATGGCGCCCTCCCAGGTAAAGAGCCTTGCATGCCTCGCATTTCTGGCCGGCATCACACAGTCGAAGAAATCCACGCCACGAGCCACCGCCTCAATGATATTGGTCGGTGTACCGACACCCATCAAATATCTGGTCTTATCCTTTGGCATATACGGCTCCACCGCTTCAATGATGTCATACATTTCCTCTGCGGTTTCTCCAACTGCAAGGCCGCCAATCGCATAACCGGGCAAATCCAAATCAGCAATACGCTTCATATGGTCCACACGGATATCTGCATATGTGGCACCTTGGTTAATCCCCCATAGCATCTGTTGCGGGTTTACTGTATCCGGCAGAGCATTGAGGCGGGCATTTTCTGCTTTGCAGCGTTCAAGCCAGCGGTAGGTACGGTCAACACTCTGCTTCACATAGTCCCGGGGCGCTGGGTTTTCAATGCATTCATCAAAAGCCATGCAAATATCCGATCCCAGGTTCGATTGGATTTGCATACTTTCCTCCGGACCCATAAAAATCTTATGACCGTCAATATGCGACCTGAAGGTCACACCCTCCTCTTTAATTTTACGAAGGGAGGACAGAGAAAACACCTGAAAACCGCCGGAATCCGTTAAAATCGGTCCGTCCCAAGTCATAAACCTATGCAGTCCTCCGCACTCCTTAACCAACGCATCCCCAGGACGCAGATGAAGATGATACGTGTTGGAAAGCTCCACCTGGCAACCAATGTCCTTCAGGTCCTTTGCGCTCAACGCACCCTTAATGGCGCCTTGGGTGCCAACATTCATAAATACAGGGGTTTGCACCGTACCGTGAGCGCAAGTAAATACGCCGCGTCTGGCGCATCCTTCCGTTTTTAATAATTCAAACATAGTCAACTCCTAATCAACCGATAAACATCGCATCGCCAAAAGAGAAAAAGCGATAGCGTTCATTTACAGCCTCGGCATAAGCGCTTAACACATTTTCCCGTCCGGCAAAAGCAGATACCAGCATAACAAGCGTACTCTCCGGCAGATGGAAATTAGTAATAAGTCCGTCCATTGCCTTAAAGGCATAACCGGGGTATATAAAAATGTCCGTCCATTTACTCTTAGGTGCAAAGCTGCCATCACTGTTTACTAAGGATTCCAAAGTACGGCAGGATGTGGTACCCACACAAATAATCCTGCCTCCGGAATGACGTGTATTATTCAATAGGTTTGCAGTTTCTTCATTTAACATACACAGTTCGCTGTGCATATGATGTTCGGAGATGTTCTCTGCTTTTACAGGCCGAAATGTACCCAGCCCCACGTGTAAGGTCACAAATGCTGTCTTAACACCCTTCGCACGGATTTCCTCCAGAAGCTCCCGGGTAAAATGCAAGCCGGCTGTAGGTGCGGCTGCGGAACCGACCTCCCGGGAATAAACCGTTTGATATCGCTCCTGGTCCTGCAGTTCTGCCTTGATATAAGGTGGTAACGGCATTTTTCCAAGACGTTCAAGCACCTCCAAAAAAATTCCTTCATAATGAAATTCCACAATCCGGTTGCCATCCTCGCAGATATCCAAAACAGTGGCAGTCAGTTCTCCGTTACCAAAAATGACCTCCTGCCCTTTTTGCAGCTTTCGCCCAGGCTTGGCAAGGCATTCCCAACGTTTGTCACCCAAGTCCCGCAGCAATAGCAGCTCCACAGCACCGCCCGTGGGACGGTGCCCCAAAAGTCTTGCAGGAAGCACCCTGGAATCATTCATCACCAAACAGTCTCCGGGATGCAAATAGTCCAAAATATCATAAAAATGACAGTGTGATATTGCGCCCGTATTCTTATCCAAAACTAACAGCCGTGAGGTGTCACGCTTTTCCAAGGGTGTTTGCGCAATCAGCTCCTCAGGCAGGTCATACCAAAAATCATGGGTTCTCACAATACTCCTCCAGAATCTCCATTATTTATCCAAGATAGTATAGCCGATTTTTCAGCAATTTGCAATACGCAAAAAGCACGCCAGACGCATAGTTTAGCATGGAGGTATTTGTATATGAAGCAACCTGTATTTACCGGCGTATGTACTGCGCTGGTTACTCCTTTTCTAAACGGAAAAATTAACTATCCACTTATGGAGCAGCTGTTAAGGCGGCAAATTGATGCCGGTATCGGTGCGGTAGTTCTCTCTGGAACCACCGGAGAAGCGCCAACCCTCTCAGATGAGGAGAAAATCACGATGTTCTATAAGGCAAAAGAATATGCAGGCGATAGCCTGACTATCATAGCAGGCACCGGAACAAACTCCACAAGTCACGCTGTGGAATTAAGTAAGCAAGCGCAACAGGTAGGCGCAGATGCTCTTCTCGTGGTAACACCATACTATAACAAAGGAAATCCTGACGGACTGTATCGCCACTATGCAGCCGTTGCAAATGCAGTCAGTATCCCAATCATTGTCTATAATGTGCCCTCAAGAACCGGTGTGGATATGCCTCCGGCATTATATGCGAAAATCAGTAAGCTGCCAAACATAGCAGGTGTCAAGGAAGCCAGTAACGATGTCAACAAAATCACAAAAATTCGCTGTATGTGTCCAAAAGACTTTTATATCTGGACCGGAAATGATGACCTGATTGTTCCGGTGATGTCCATGGGCGGTGTTGGCGTAATTTCCGTTCTATCCAATATATTCCCCGAGGAAACCGCTGCAATGGCAGATGCTGCTCTGGACGGAGATTTTGATACTGCAGCACATTTACAATGTCAGCTATCCCCATTCATTACGCAGCTGTTTGCAGAGGTCAACCCAATACCAGTTAAGTATGCAATGAAATATGCAGGCTTTGACTGCGGTGATTGCCGACTACCCTTGGGTCAAATATCACCGGAAATAATGCAAAAGATTGACCGTTTATTTAAGTAAAAAAGCACCGCAATGCGGTGCTTTTTTCAGGGATTAAAGTTTTCAAAAATAGGAATCCAACCATCTGCAATCGCAGTGTCAAACTCTCGCTGACTTCTAACCGTCCAGCTCACACCCTGGATTTTCCAGAGCTTACGGCAAATATTCGTAAACAGGGTATTTCTGTCACTATAGCGATACGCAACAAAGTCCGGCAATGTCAAGAAATTCAACAAATGATTTGACATAAGGAATTTAACATGGAACGGAAATTTGCAATTTTTTGTCTTAAAGAAATTCTCTGCCAGTTGTCCACGAAGCACATCAGGTCGATGCTTTCGGAACCAATGGACGCACCGGGGGTCAAAGGATTCGATGCAGTATTCCCCCACATAATCATCCAGGTATCTGCACGCAGCCTTACACAACGCTTCGTGATTATTCCCGCTGGATTTCAGCTCCACAATCAACGGTGCCTTGTCTGCAAATATATCCAAAACCTTGGAAAATTCAGGAATTGTTTCCAGGGTGCCTTCCAGATAGTAGTTATCCAACTCACTGACCGTTAGGTCCTCAATTACAGCATCAGCTCCGGCAGTGCGCTTCAGTGAGGAATCATGAATGACCGCAAGATTACCGTCGGCAAGCAAGTGTACATCCAACTCTGCGCCGTAACCCTCCGCAGCAGCCTTACGAAAGGCCTTCAGGCTGTTTTCCGGCACAGCATCTCCATGTAGCCCTCTATGAGCGTATGCCCACAGAGAGAGCCTCTTGAGTCCAGGATGACCTGCTCTTCCAATTGTGGCACAGACTGCAAGCAGTAATACCGCCAGAAAAAGAATAATATAAATCACAAACAAATCTCCTATCAATCATCAACATCCAGCGCTTCCAAACCACGCTTACTCTCCGGTCTGGCATCACCATGTTTCACAAAGAGCATTGTGATAAATGCAAGGCCTGCAAAAACAGCGGCATACGGGAACAACACAGTCATACCAACACCGTCCATATCCATCAGCATACCGGAGACAACAGGTGTTGCAATCTGTGCAGCCATAGAGGCAGTGTAATAGTAGCCGGTGTACTTGCCAATATCACCACCGGAGCACATTTCCACTACCATAGGGAAGGAGTTGACGTTGATGGTAGCCCAACCGATGCCTGCCAAAGCAAACAGGATGTTCATCACCAGCACAGAGCTACCTGTACGCATAAAGGATGCAGCAGCAAAAGCGCCGGTCAGCATAATCACACCGGCAAGAATGGTCTTCTTTCTGCCGATTTTAGATGCCACAATGCCGGCAGGCAGATAGGCAACAATTGCCGCACCCTGCGCCAGCAGTAAGGTGGTGTTATAATCCATATTCAGGATGTTTCCGGCATATACGGCATATTTGGACGTAACCGCATTATAACCAAAATACCATAGCGCAACCGACAGTAAAATCAAAAGCAAAGAGGTGCGCTCACCTTTAGGAAGCTTGCGCTTTTCTCCGTTTTCTTCTTCCTCTTCCTCGATTCCCAGACGGACACTTTCCTCACGCATTTGCTTTGCCCAAAGAGGCTCCCAGACACTTGTAACAAAGATAAACAGCGCCACGAGCATAATACCGGCAACAATACCGTAATACCCATAGTATCGCATCAACTGATTTTCTACTGCAGAGGTCTTAAAAATGATACCAAGCACAAGTACCAAAATACCACCGGCGGTACCCATCAGATTGATAATCGCATTGGCTTTGCTGCGAAGGGGTTTTATGGTCACATCCGGCATTAGCGCCACAGCAGGACTGCGGAAAATGGCCATTGCCACAAGAATGATGAGTAGCAGCGCAACAAACCATATCAGGGGCGCAGGATTTTCTGCCGTAATTTGGGCTGCGCATGCCTGACGGGCAGGCACAACATAGTTGGTAAATTCAGGATTAGTAACACTTTTTCCGGTTTCAGCATCCATAACCTCAGGCTTGATTTGGTTAAACTCCTCCTGTGTATACAGCTCCGAAAGCACAAAAGCCTCCCCCTCAGGAGTCTGCAGCTTTGTGTCCTTCTGCATTTGATAAATGCCGGTCTTGCTGAGTGTATCTGTTTGAGCGAGCTCGACAATATTCTCTCTTTGCTGACCGTCAACAAAAGCAAGTCCAAGCAAAGCAATTGCCGCAACCAGCGTACCAACCACAATGAAAGGTTTCCTCTTTCCGCTTTTTGCCTTACACTTATCGGACAGCGCACCAAACAGCGGCAGCATAAACAGAGCCAGAATATTATCCAGCGCCATAATCAGTCCGGACCAGCCCTGGCTCATACCGAATTTGTTGGTCAGGATAACCGGAATCGTTGCGTCATAGGCCTGCCAGAATGCCATAATCAGAAAAAAAGCAAAACCAACCAAAATCGTGCGTTTATAATTGAGTTTCATAAAAGAAACCTCCTTATTTCTTTATGCCAGAATTGCTTTGTGAAATACCTTTTTGCCCTTGCGGATTTTAACACCCTCGCCGAGCATTTCTACGGTAACTGCGAAGGTATGGTCAGGAACCTTTTCGTCATTGACAAATACGCCGCCCTGCTGCACCAAGCGGCGCGCTTCACCGTTGGAACCTGCCAGACCGCAGGCAACCATCAGATTCAGAATGCCGATTTTGCCGTCAACAAGCTTATCTGTACCAATTTCGGTAGTGGGCATATTTGCATCACCACCGCCTGCAAACAGCGCCTTTGCGGCAGCCTGCGCCTTTTCCGCCTCTTCCGCACCATGGACAAGCTTAGTCAGTTCATAGGCAAGAATCTCCTTGGCAGTATTCAGCTGGGCATCCTTCCAGTCATTCATCGCGTCGATTTGTTCCATAGGCAGGAAGGTCAGCATACGAATACACTTGAGAACGTCCGCATCCTCCACATTACGCCAGTACTGATAGAAATCAAAGGGACTGGTCTTATTGGGGTCCAGCCACACAGCGCCGGAGGCCGTCTTACCCATCTTTTTGCCCTCGGAGTTGAGAAGCAAGGTAATAGTCATAGCGTGGGCATCCTTTTGCAGCTTACGGCGAATAAGTTCTGTGCCACCCAGCATATTGCTCCACTGGTCGTTGCCGCCGAATTGCATGTTGCAGCCATAGTTCTGGTACAGGTAGTAGAAATCATAGGACTGCATAATCATATAGTTAAATTCCAGGAAGGAAAGTCCCTTTTCCATACGCTGCTTGTAGCACTCTGCGCGAAGCATATTGTTCACAGAGAAGCAAGCGCCAACCTCACGCAGTACATCCACATAGTTCAGGTCCAGCAACCAATCCGCATTGTTGACCATCTGCGCTTTACCTTCGCCAAACTCAATAAAGCGCTCCATTTGCTTCTTGAAGCAAGCGCAGTTATGGGCGATGGTTTCTTTGGTCATCATAGACCGCATATCGGTTCGTCCGGAAGGGTCACCAATCATTGCTGTACCACCGCCAATCAGGGCGATGG
Organism: Oscillospiraceae bacterium; assembly: GCA_017516925.1. Classification (GTDB taxonomy): domain Bacteria; phylum Bacillota; class Clostridia; order Oscillospirales; family Oscillospiraceae; genus Faecousia. The sequence goes on from JAFXAQ010000001.1 coordinate 26,851, forward strand.
GGCGGTTGCCTGCCATCTGCAGACGCTTCATCAGGCACAGCGCCATAAAGTGACCGACGTGCAGAGAATCTGCTGTGGGGTCAAAGCCGATATAGAATGTGGCTTTGCCATTATCAATCATCTCACGGATTTCTTCCTCGTTGGTAACCTGCGCAATCAAACCTCTGGCTACCAGTTCATCATACAGTTTCATAGTCTTCCTCCCATATGTATCACCCTGATTCATATATTCAGCATCTCTTCAGCGCTTTTCAGGGTTGTTTCTGTAATATTTGTGCCGCCGATAATCCGGGCGAGCTCTCGTTTTCTGCCCTCAATATCCAGAGGCGTTACGGTTGTATAGGTTCTCCCCTGCCGTTCTTCCTTGGAAATGAGCAAATGGGTATTCGCCAGTGCCGCCAACTGTGGCAAGTGGGTTACACACAGAACCTGTTTATTCTGCGCTACTCTGCGCAATTTTTCCGCCACTCTTTGGGCCGCTCGACCGGACACACCGGTATCCACCTCATCAAAAATCAGCGTTGCAACCTGATCCTGCTGCGCCAAAACATTCTTCATTGCTAACATAATTCTGGCAAGCTCACCACCGGAAGCGACCTTACTCAAGGGCTTCAGCGCCTCGCCCGCATTGGCAGACATATAAAATGCTACCGCATCACCGCCGTTTGCACATAACGGTACCTGGGTAAACTCGCAGGAGAATTGCACACGGGGCATATCCAACTGGGCAAGCTCCGAAAGAATTTGCTCCGAGAGCCGCTCCGCTGCCGCCTGTCGGCTTTTCCGCAGAACAGCAGCTGCATCCATTGCCATATTTTCTACCTTATCCAGCTTGCTCTTCAGGCGTTCAACATAGTCATCCGCAAACGTTATCTCGTCCAACTCCTGTTTGGCACTTTCTAAATACGCCAGGATATCCACACAGGTAGCGCCATACTTTCTGCGCAGGCGGTGAATACTATCCAGCCGACTTTCGATTTCTTCAAGCTCCTCGTTGGAATAGGACAATCCGTCCCTTGCATCCCGAACTTCCTCCGCCACGTCCTGCACCTGGTACATAAGGTCATTCAGTCTCGCCTGCAGTTCTGAAAAGGAATCGGTATATTTCGAAAGTCTCGCCAGTTCCCGCTGCGCAGCGTCCAACAGCGCTGCAGCACCGTGGGTATCTTCACCGCCATAAAGACATTCCGTGGTGACGTGAAGACCGTCACTTAATTTTTCAGCATTCTGCAAAACCTTTCGGCGCTCCTCCAGTGCATCGTCTTCCCCTGCCTGAAGCTCGGCCTTTTCAATTTCTTCAATCTGAAAGCGCAAGGTTTCCATACGACGAAGCTTTTCACCCGCGTCAATCGTCAACCGCTCAATTTCACGGCGCAATTCTGACAAAGCATTAAACTTTTCAAGATAATCATTCCGCAGAAGTTCATTATCATCAAAGGCATCCAGAAACGCAAGATGATTACTCTCATCAAACAAAGAAGCTGAATCGTGCTGCCCGTGAATGTTAATCAGCTGTATGCCCAATTTGTGAAGGATGTTGACACTCACCAGCGTTCCGTTTACACGGCAGATGTTCTTACCATCCAAAAAAATTTCCCGGTGAATGACTGTTTCCGGGTCGTATTCCACACCGTTTTCTTCAAACCAGGCTAGCTCCGGAACATCCGTAAACACGCCACGGACGGAAGCTTTGTTTGTACCGGTTCGAATCATATCCCGGTAAGCTCGCTCGCCTAATATGGCGCAAATTGCATCTATCACGATAGATTTACCTGCGCCAGTCTCACCGGTAAGGATATTAAACCCCTTATCGAAGGAAATGTCGGCACATTCAATCACCGCAATATTCTCGATATGCAGAAGACTTAGCACCTCATCGCCCCCAAATCAACCAAGTAAATTCTTTATCTCCCCGCAAAAAGCAGCGGCAGCGTTGTTGTCCCGCATTACAATCATCACCGTGTCGTCACCGGAAATACTGCCAACAACGGTACTCAGGTTCATCGAATCAATCGCAGAGCCTGCAGCAGAAGCCAATCCCGGTAAGGTTCGAACCACAATGATATTCTGCGCGTAATCAAAACCGGTTACGCATTCTCTGAAAATCGTATTGAGTCTGGAGGTAAAGGAGCCGGACACTTCGCTGGAGGATGCGGTATAGCGGTACGTTCCAAGACTGGACAGCTCCTTCACAATCCGCAGTTCCTTGATATCTCTGGAGATTGTAGCCTGGGTGCCCCGGAAGCCCTCCTTTTGCAAAAGTTCCAAAAGCTGCTCCTGGGTTTCCACATTCCGGGTGGAGATAATTTCCATAATTTTAGCCTGTCTTTGACTTTTCACAACATCTCACCTCAAGCGTTCTTAAACTTCATATTGACCACGTCATAAAAGCTGCGGTCCTTCAGGCGTATCAGCTTTGTTGTCAGTCTGGACTTCTTCACAGTTGCAACATCGCCCATATTCATACGCAGCGCCTTTCCGCCGTCCACAGACAAGAAGGCATTCCGGCGGGCATTTCGTGTCAACTCAACCGTAATAATTCGTTTATCCGATGCCACAAAGCCACGGCTGGCAACATCGTGCGCACAAATCGGCGTCACCAAGATACTGTGCGCTTCAGGCTCCACAATAGGACCACCTGCAGACAGACTGTACGCGGTAGAGCCTGTGGGCGTAGACACAATAATACCGTCACCCCCACACTCCATTGCCTGCACACCGTCACAGCGGACCGCAAGATGGACAATCCGCGCTACCGCGCCCTTTGTGATTACCACATCATTGAGGCAAATATCATGGAAGATTATATCACGGTCCCGCTGTACAGTCACATCCAGCATCATACGCTCATCAATGGTGTATTGGTCACTGGCCAGGCAAGAAAGCTGCTCAAGCTCTGTGCTCTCCAACTCCGCCATAAAGCCCATTGTGCCAATATTTACGCCAAGAACAGGAACGCCCTGACGAGTTGCAGCCTTTGCCATATGCAAAATTGTGCCGTCACCACCAAAACACACTACAGCATCAGCAGTGGACAATTCCCTTTCCAATATAGAAAACCGCAAATCCCGAGGCAAATCGTAGCTTCTATCCACCTCAAAGGGTAGGCACAACCGAACCTCCACACCACAGCTTTGCAATACCTGCATAGCTGTCCGAACAGTTTGAAAATTCCGGTCACGGTATGGATTTGGTGTTAATATTACTTTCTTCATTGGGTTACCCCTTTAATGTTTGATGTGCTTGATCGACAACCTCTTGGGTATCCGGAGTAATCCCGGGTATGTCATCCAGCGTTAAATGGGCTAAAAATTCAATATTCCCCTCAGGTCCTTTCACAGGAGAAAAGGTCAACCCCAAAATTGTAAAGCCAATTTCCTGTGTCAGCAATACAAAGTTATCCAAAACCTCTTTATGGGTTTCCGGTTCACGGACAACACCCTTTTTGCCAACCTTGTCCTTGCCTGCCTCAAATTGCGGTTTAATCAGGCACAGCACCTGTCCGGTTGGCTTCAGGAAGGTCTTAATAACCGGAAGAACTATCTTCAAGGAAATGAAGCTGACATCAATTACCGATAAATCCAAGGGTTCGCCCAGCTGCTCCGGTGTCACATAGCGAACATTCGTGCGCTCCATTACCACAACCCGGGGGTCAGAACGGATTTTCCAATCCAGCTGACCGTAACCAACATCAATGGCAAACACCTTTTTTGCGCCCTGCTGCAGCAGACAATCCGTGAAGCCACCGGTGGAAGCACCTGAATCGCTGCATACAAAGCCTGTAGGGTCCACGCCAAAATCCCGGAGCGCTTTTTCCAGCTTGAGACCGCCACGGCTGACATACGGGCAGACAGCTCCACGAACCTCTATTTCTGATGTTTCCTCAAAGGACATCCCGGGCTTGTCCGCCTTTTGTCCCTGAACGTACACCTGACCACTCATAATAATGGCTTGTGCCTTGGTGCGGTTCTGGGCATAGCCCTGCTCCACCAGAAGCACATCCAAACGTTTTTTAACTTTCATTTTTCAGTGCCTCCTCAATGGTTCTTGCAACAGCGCTTCCATCCAATCCAAGCGCATTATAAAGCGCATCCACGCTGCCATGGGTAACAAAGTTACTGCCCAAATCGATACAATCGGTCAAGCAGCTGCAATCCAGCTTAGAAAGTCGCCATGCAAGCTCCTGACCGATTCCACTGCCGGTGCATGTCTCCTCCAAAACAAATATTCTGCGATTTTGGGAAAGAGAAGCATATATCTGCGATACGGGCAACGGATTTACGGAAAGCAACCGCAGAACGGTCGTCTCAACACCTCTTTCAGCCAATATTTCAGCCGCATCCATTGCATTTTGCAGTAAAGTGCCATATGTGACAATCGTCACATCCTTGCCGGTTCGGTGAGAAGACACCAAATTGCTTCCATCCTGAGACCAAGCAGATTTGCTGAAACCTCTGTCACCACCTCTGGGGTAACGAACCGCTACGGGTCCATTATGGCATAAAACCGCCCAGCGCATCATGTCCTGAAGCTCTGCAAGGCTCCCGGGGGTTAATACACCCATACCGGGCGCCTGGCGCAAAAAGCCAACATCAAATATACCGTGATGTGTTTCTCCATCCTCACCAACCAGACCTGCGCGGTCAACAGCAAGTACAACGTGCAGATTCAGCATACAAATATCCTGCAAAATCATATCATAGCTTCGCTGCAGGAAGGTGGAATACAACGCCACGACAGGAATCATACCCTGCTTTGCAAGTCCGCCTGCCATAGAAACCGCATGTTCCTCCGCAATGCCCACATCAAACATTCTCGAAGGAAACTGCGCTTTAAAATCTAACAACCCAGTACCGCCGGGCATTGCAGCCGTAATGGCACAGACACGACTATCCTGCTGTGCCAACTCACACATCACCTGTCCAAAGGCATCTGAGAAACTAGGCGCATTCTTAGCAAACACCTCACCGGTAGCTGGGTCAAATTTCCCCACACCGTGAAACAGCTTTGGGTGCTCCTGCGCCGGAGCATAGCCTCTTCCCTTTTGTGTCATCACGTGAAGCAAGACAGGGCGGCGCATATCTCTGGCAATTCGTAGTAAAGTAATGAGATTTTCCGTATCGTGACCGTCTACCGGACCCAGATAAGTAAAGCCCATGCTCTCAAATACGGTTTCCGGAATGAGCATTCGACGAACACGATCCTTTATATTACCCGTCAGGCGTAAAACATACCTTCCACCGGGAACCCTGGACAGGAAACTTCTGTAACGTTTCTTCATTCCAAGATATTTTTCTTTTGTGCGCAAGCGGGATAAATGCTTTGCCATACCACCCACATTATGGTCAATAGACATAGCGTTATCATTGAGAACCACAATCATCGGCTCCTTACTGACTGCCGCATCATTGAGTCCCTCATAAACCATACCGCCTGTCGCCGCACCGTCACCGAGAAGCGCTATCACGTGATAATTCTGGGAATTCAAGGTTCTCGCCCTTGCCATACCAAGAGCTATGGAAACAGAACTGGAGGAATGTCCGGCTACAAAAGCATCCGTATCACTTTCCCCGGGCTTCGGAAAACCCGCCATTCCGCCAAATTGACGCAGAGCGTCAAAGCCCGCCTGGCGGTCAGTCAACAGTTTATGGATATAAGACTGGTGACCAACATCGAAAACCAGGCGGTCTGTAGCAGTATTAAACACGGTCTCCAAAGCAACCGTTAATTCCACCACACCCAGATTGGAAGCCAAATGACCACCGGTTTTGCTGACATGGGAAACCAGAAAATCCCGGATTTCCTGACATAGCGCACTTCGCTGTGCCTCTGTCAGAACAGTCAAATCATCATGGCCGTGGATTTTTTCAAGTATGCGCACAGTTAACACAACCTAACCGTTTGTTTTCTTTTTATGAAACAGCTCCGAAGGATGAAATAAATAATAGGTAACACTACCAACTGCTGTTACAATCTTCGTACAGGAATTGATTGCAAAGGTCTTGCCAATCGCCTTTCCGCCCACTGTAAGTCCGGCTACAAGTGCAGACATCAATAACGATACGAATTCAGGAAAACTGAATTCAAAGTTCTGCAGAACCTGTACAGCAATGGTTGCCGATGCAGAGCCGGACACAACGCCGCATATATCACCTATCACATCATTACAGATTGAGCTGACACGCTCTGCATTTCTCAGAAGCTTAATTGCTTCCAAGCCACCGGGGACCTTCCTGGCAGCCATAGAATGAAAGGGTTTTTCGTCGGCGGATGTGACCGCCACACCAATTACGTCAAACACAATGCCTATCAGCACAATTGCCAGCAAAATCAAAAAAGCAATCCACATCCCACTGTTTTCCATAATAATATCAGAAACGAATGAAATGGTGCCGGATACCAATATCGTAACTAAGAATATTGAAATCACCCAGCGAATTGTCTTATTGCGTTCTTTTTTTGACGCAGATGGGTCTGATTTGGACACAGGTCTTTTCCCCTTTAATATTTTATAATAGACGGTGGCAGACAGGATAAATCTTACGGCTTAGGTCGGGTTGTATTTCACCGGTCAGAACCTGCCGTTGCCGAACAGGCTGTTCCCATTTAATCTGTCCGTTCAGGTGTTGCCAGCCTGAATACCCGATTGCCACTTAGTCCGTACTGTAATCCCCTGTCTGCCCAAACCGACAGCCTAGGTGTTTTCCACCGCAAAACAAACCGGTCCTTAGCCTCTTTTGCAAGGATGGTTTCCAGAAGCAATAATGATGGCTGCGTGGCCACCGCAAGCTCGTCATTTGTCCTCTTTCCCCGCATACTCACTCAAGGCAGGCTACACTGCACGCAGCACGCGATTCTGCGCACCGCTTTGCAGGTTCATACCCGGCTCGTGTGCGAAGAGGCTTCCAATCCTTTGGAGTTCTCAACTTCGTCACACAATACCAGGTCTCCGCGGAGACCGGGTCGTATACTCCATGCCATTGGAGTGCGCCCGGAGTCCTTAACCCCCAGCACCCACCCTAAACTGGGCGTAAAAAGCAGGCACCAGGGACTTCATCGATATGCCCTTCATAGGATTTTTAGGCCCTACCTGGAGACCGGCTGTTCTGACTAGGATACTGCACCGTCAAAATGTATATTATCACAGAATGTTTGAATATTCAAGTATATTTTCATTTTTTGCATAATTTTCAAAAGGAAACAGGACATGCCTGAACACGCCCTGTTAACTATTCAAAAACCAGTCCTCCACAATATCGGCGTGAGTAATTACAATCTCAATATTTTTCAGCTCTTCCTTTGTAAAAAAACGAAGTTCCTTGGACTCAGCACTGATTTTCATTTCCGGTTCTTCCGCAAACTCCAGACCGAAAACCACTATCACCATCCGCCAGACACTACCGTCCCGGTAGGCTGCTATTCGTCCGGGCTCGCCGTATACCGCCAGCTTTTGGAAATGCATCTGCGGAATCCGCAAACCAAGCTCTTCATAAATTTCCCGGGAAATTGCCTCAAGCTCTGTTTCTGACTTTTTGACACCGCCACCAACCAGACCCCAGGTATTGCTGTCCCTGCGCCTTTCCAGCAGCAACCTTCCCCTGCAGGTAATAATAGCGTTGGCGCCCAAATGGGCTGGTTGTGTGGTTTTGGGGGCATTGGGGTCTCCCCGATAAAATTTTACAATAGACATTTGTTACCCCTTAAAATTTGATAATCCAATTATACAACATTTTTGTATCTTTTTCCACTCCTAAAATTCCTCAGGAACCGCTTTTGTAACACCGGTGCGGCGAGCCTTGTCCAAGCCGCCTGCCATATGGCTGCCCGGGTCTCTGGCGAACTTGGCACGACGTATAATTTCTTCTCCAAATTTGTCCCGCAAACCATCCACTGTTTCATCCAGCCTCAGCTTCTTTTCATATTGCTCCGGCGATACACCGGAAAATAAATCATACTGCTGGTAAGGCTCCTGGGTTAAGTGGGTCACCTGAACCCCCAGTTGTCGTAACGGTGTCTCTCCGTCCCAAGCTTCATCAAAAATTTCACAAGCCGCACCAAATATCTGCTCTGTGTTATTCGTTGCACCATGTAGCATACACTGGTGGGAATAACTCACAAAGTCCTTGGTGCGCAGATGTACCGTCACACAGCTACCGCATTTTCCGTCTTTTCGCATCCGGGCAGCTACAGTTTCACACAGGCTTAACAGAACCTGATATCCTTGTTCATGGGTTTCCACATCTCTGGGCGTAGTAGTGGAGTTTCCGTAGCCTTTGTTTTCCGCAGGTACCGGCGCAACAGCATCCGCATTTCTGCCGTTGGCAAAGTGCCAAATGGTTTCCCCGTATTTACCCAGACGTTTTTTCAACACAGACAGTTCTGTTTGCGCCAACTCCCCAATGGTATAAATGCCCATTTTATTGAGCTTTGCCTGTGTCGCTGCACCGACCAAAAACAAGTCCCGGACAGGCAGTGGCCACATTTTTTCTTCCATTTCCTCAGGAAATAACGTGTGCACCTTATTGGGCTTTTCAAAATCTCCCGCCATTTTCGCCAATAGCTTATTGGTGGAAATTCCTATATTCACCGTAAAGCCCAATTCCTCCAAAACGCGCTTGCGCATAGCCTCCGCCGCCAATCGCGGCGCGCCAAACAACCGTTCCGTGCCTGTCATATCCACCCAGGCTTCATCAATGGAGTACTGCTCCACCAATGGACTGAACTGCCGCAGAACCTTCACAAAATGCCGGGAGGTTTCCACATACAGACCGTAATCAGGAGGAACAACCACCAAATCCGGACACTTTTCCAAGGCCTGAAACAGCGGCTCCCCGGTTTGTATTCCAAACTTTTTAGCAGGGGCGCTTTTGGCAAGAATGATGCTGTGCCGGGATGCCTTATCCCCAGCCACCACAGAAGGAATTTTCCGCAAGTCCACCTGTTCCCCCAGAACCTTCAGTCGATGCACTGCCGTCCAGGATAAAAATGCGCTGTTTGCGTCCACGTGAAAAACTATTCTCTGGCCCATCTCAGTACACCTTTCTCAGCAAACACCAGTTATGGCTACGGATAGTGTAACGCAATTCAAAGAGCCATCGTCTGCTTTCCACCGTGGCGCGGCAAAGAAAAATCCGAGCCTCAATCCCCACAAACTGCACATCCCGGGTGCTGATTATTTCTTCAATGTCAATCCGCAAAAGCCGATGCTGCTCGTCCTCCATACGAAACCGCAGAGGACGAATATCTCCGTCTGCACTACAGACGCAGATTACATCTACCGGACAAACTTTCTGTTCCATAGCGCAGCCTCCTTTTGTTTTTCTTTTATTATAGTACATTTGTTCGATTTATGCAAGAGGAATTTTGTGGTTGTTTCCCTTGCTCTGATTTGATATAATAGTCAAAAAGGAGGCGGAAACTGTTGAAATATCCTTGTTTGGTCTTAGACCACGACGATACCGTGGTACAAACAGAGGCCACTATCAATTATCCGTATTTTTGCTATATTCTGGACGTATTCCGCCCCGGGGCAACCATAACTCTGGAAGAATATATTGACGGCTGCTTTCATTTTGGCTTTGCCGATATGTGTCGGCAAAAATATCATTTTACAGAGCAGGAATTAAAGGACGAATACGCCGGCTGGAAGGCTTACATTCGGGAGCATATCCCTGCCACCTATTCCGGTATCGGCAGGATTATTCGGCGGCAGAAAGCAGCAGGGGGGCTTGTGTGTGTGGTCTCCCATTCCAGCGAAGAAATTATTCGCCGGGATTATCAATCGCACTTCGGTTTACAGCCGGATGAGATATTTGGCTGGGATTATCCGGAGCACCAAAGGAAACCAAGCTCCTACCCTCTCCAGCAAATTATGGCAAAGTATCATCTGGCGCCTGAACAGCTATTGGTGGTAGATGATTTGAAGCCAGCTGTTGAAATGGCAGGCAAGGTTGGTGTATCTGTCGGTTTTGCCCAGTGGAGCAAAACCGGGCACAACGATATTTGTCAGGAAATGTCCAGGCTCTGCCAGTATACATTTGAAACCGTCGAGGATTTGGAGCATTTTCTATTCGACGAAAAAAGCGGTTGAATTACAGAATATTTGTGGTATAATACCACAGAAAAAGGTGGTGATACATCTGGAAAAGAATAATATCCGCATCATGGCGAGAAACCGGGAAGCTTATCACGAATATTTTGTGGAAGAAGAAATGGAAGCCGGTATCGAATTATGCGGCACTGAGGTAAAATCCATTCGGCAAGGCACATTGAATTTAAAGGATGCCTGGTGCGGTATCAAAGACGGAGAATTGCTTTTAAACCAGATGCATATCTCCCCTTATGAGCAAGGCAACCGCTTTAATCCCGACTCCAAGCGGGTACGTCGTCTTTTGATGCACCGCCGGGAGATTATGCGACTTCTGGGGAAGGTGAAGCAGGACGGCTATTCCCTTATCCCCCTAAGCGTATATTTCAAGGGCAGTCGGGTAAAAGTCAAGGTTGGCCTGTGCAAAGGCAAAAAGCTTTATGATAAACGGCAGGCTGCTGCAGAAAAGGACGCAAAGCGGCAGATGGACCGTGCAATGAAAGAGAGGTACTGAATATGAATCCTACGTTTAAGATTACTATGGAAAACGGCAGTGTTATGGAGGGTGAGTTGTATCCTGAAATTGCGCCCCAAAGCGTGTATAACTTCATTGATCTGTGCAACCATAATTACTATGACGGCTTGATTTTCCATCGGGTTATCCCCGGCTTTATGATTCAGGGCGGCTGCCCCGACGGAACCGGTATGGGTGGTCCCGGATACTGCATTAAGGGCGAATTTTTCTACAACGGTGTAAAGAACGAATTGAAGCATAAGCGGGGCGTACTGTCCATGGCAAGAAGCCAGTCTCCCAACTCTGCAGGCAGTCAGTTCTTCATTATGCATGAGAACGCCCCTCATCTGGACGGACAGTATGCCGCGTTTGGTAAGGTGACCTCCGGTTTAGAGGTTGTGGATGCGATTGCTTCTGTAAAAACCAACCACCAGGACCGTCCTCTGGAGGAACAAAAAATCACCTCTATCACCGTGGACACCCACGGAGAAACCTATCCTGAACCCAAAAAACTGCAAGACCCTTACGGTAGATTCTGATTTATAAATGCCTGTCCGGGTGGCCAATGCCACCCGACAGTCACCCTATATGGGGGTGTACTGGTTTCGACGGGGGTAGTGAGGCTGGAATAGCGGGTCGTGGCACCTGACCACGATAAAACGGGTAACTTTTAAATTTAACTGACAACAATACTGTTGCTCTGGCTGCCTAATTAGGCGCCCATCCGCCCCGGAAGGTCCACGAGCCGGGCTCGGGTGTGATTGCAGTGGAGACCGTGCGTATGCTAAGCTTTGCGCATACCATGCATAATGAAGCTACCAATTCCGGAAGGGTGTTTGTTCCCGTCCGGTTGCGGGAAAGTAAATAACAAACTGCGCCCGGAGAAGTTCCTTCCAAGTTGCTTTCGGACAGGGGTTCGATTCCCCTCACCTCCACCAAAAATCGACAAGTTTCGAAAGAAGCTTGTCGATTTTTACTTGTTCACTCTTAACTATTCACTATTCACTTTTCACTCTTCTCTTTCAAATCTTGTCGATTTAGATAATAAGCAATAGTGAATAGTGAAAAAGTTAAGGTATCCGCTTCTCGGATAAATTTTATATACGAGAGTTCAAATTCATACGCAGTACTGACAAAATATCTTTATTATAGTCATTGCACAAGTATAAAAGCCAACTAACCGGTGGGCTTTTCATTGCAATTATCACTAATACGTGCTATAATAGGTATAATCTTGAAAGGAGTTGCCTATGAAAAAGCGTTATATTGCAGCTGTAATTGGTGTACTTGCGCTTACCCTTTTAATAATCGGCTTGGTGATGTTTGTTGAAAGCAACAAAGCCCCTATGCAGCTTACAGATGCCGCAACCATATACAAGAATGCCTCAGATGCTACCAGAGATATACCGGACATGGTGTATCGTGTCTCCAGAACGCTGGAAATAACCGTAAAAGATAACAGTTTTTCAGAGCAATCCAAAGCAACCGTTTCCTGTATCGGTCTGGGCTCAGACCTCATGCAAACTTCTATTGAGGAAACGTTAACCTCAGGAAAGCACAAATCGAATATTTCCGAAATTTATCACCGGGAAACCGCATATGTTTCCATCAATAACAGCAATTTTTCCTGCAAAATTGCTGTTGTGGAGTATCAAAAGAAAATGATACCCATCGTTCCGCTTACAGGAGATTTATACAACGAAATTACCGGTGTGGATACCCATGAAGAATATGTAATCTACCTGAGCAACGCCAGCGCTCCGGAAGAATGGTTGAATATTGACGGCTATACGCTCACAAAGGCCAGCGGAACCGCTTACGTCAGCTATACCGGTATGCTGATTAAGTGCGTATACATTGCCGAATATGCAAAGAACGACGTTCAATTCCGCCAGACTGTCATTACTGAACTTACCGCAGATACTCCCGATGTGAAATCTCCGGACACGCCCGAGCTTTATCAGGAGGTAGACAACATTGATGGTCTGCGAATGCTGGAACGTGCCAGCGGCTATATGACCCAAATGGAAAATGTCCGTGCCAAAAGCTCAGAAAGCACCTATTTTGAAGCCTTCGGCGATCGTCGGACGCAGGAAATCACAACTGAAATAAAAAAAGCATCCGGATGGTCCGCCAGTATAGATACAACTATGCGACTGTCAAATGACAGCCGGGTTGGTCAGGACAGCGAATACACGCAATCAGAATTATTCAAAAACGGAATTTATACTCTGACAAAAAAGGATACACCGCCTGCGCAAAATGCAGAAATTACGGAAGAGCATATGCAAACCTATTGTCAAAACATTTTGGTTAGCACCGTCATGCTGCCGGAATATATCACGCAGTGCACCGTGCAGAATTCTGAAAACCGTATCCGATACACGTATCTAGCCAATGAAGCCTTCGCATCCAAGGTCAGCAGCAACGCCTGCCAGAATTTATATCAGGATGCGTCGCTTTTGGAGCGAATTTCCCAAAACAACACAACCCAAACAGTGTTGGGATATCTGGATATCGATAGCATAACCGGTCTGCCGGTAGGCTCAGGACTTCAATATACCGGCACTTACACAGCTGAGGGTATTGTATATCAAATGCAGTTCAGCGCCGGTCAAATATATGAAATTGGGCAGCCATAGGCTGCCCAATTATTATCTCATAAGCTTGATAAACTCCAAAACAAATGTGGCGCATTTTTTTGCAGCAATTGCTTCAAAGCTGGGGAAATCCATTTCCGCAGAATCGTCAGCCTTGTCGGAAATTGCACGAATAATCACAAACGGAACATCGTTCCGCCAGGCAGCGTGGGCAATGGCAGCCCCCTCCATTTCTGTGCACAGCGCACCTGTGTCTGCAATAATTTTCTCTTTCACAGTCTTTTCCGCTATGAACTGGTCACCGCTGGCAACTCTGCCAAGCCTTGCCTTTCCGGAATGCAGCATCCCAGAGGCTGTCACGGCATAATCAATCATCATCTTATCTGCAGGAAATGTCAAAACGGGAAGTCCCGGCACCTGACCAACAACATAAGCGGGATTTAAAATGTGACAAGTAAAATCATGGTACATTGCATCCCGGCTGATTACAAAATCGCCAATGTCCAACTCACTGCACAATGAGCCTGCAACCCCGGTATTAACAAGGTGCGTAACACCAAAACAGTCGCACAGCACCTGTACACAAAGGGCAGCATTGACCTTACCGACGCCGCATACCACTACAACAACCGGCATACCCTCCAGCTCACCCGCAAAAAAGGTCATTCCCGCCTTATCAATCTGGGTTAAGTTTGTCATTTTACTCTTAAGCGTTTCAATTTCCACGGTCATTGCACCGATGATTCCAAGTTTCTTCAATTTAATCTCCTTTATACCGGATATACGAGCCGGTCATTCTCAATTTTTTCTAAAAGTTTGCTGTACCGTGCTGCCCAGAACTTAGCCATAGGCAGATTCATATCCATATAGTTTCCACAATCTCTGGCACTGGCACCCGGTACCTCTCCGGTAAACTCTGCCACAAAGCGGAAGCAGTCCCGCACAAGGGGTAAAACCTCCCGAGAAGTGTAATCACCGCTTAACAGCAAATAAAAGCCTGTGCGACAGCCCATGGGGCCAAAATACAACACATTGTTCTGCCACCTGGCATCATTTCGCAGATACGTGGCGGCAAGGTGTTCAATGGTATGAATCTCCGCCGTATTCATGACCGGTTCTTCATTAGGACTGGTCACGCGCAAATCGAAGGTTGTCACCGTTTCTGTTCCAACCTTGTCCTTCCGGGAAACATACAACCCCGGCTGCAGACGAATATGATCAATGGTAAAGCTTGTGATTTTCTCCATATGCACTCTCCTTTACGTAACAAAGTAATCATACAATATTAAGCAGGAAAATGCAAGAACAATCCCTGACTTGCTTTTTTGCGCAAAAAACAGTATAATATAGAAAAGAACCACGAAAGGTGGCATAATCATGGAAGAAAACAAAAGCAATCGTCCGGCGAATTCCCGGAGAAGAAAGAAAAGTCCGTTACAAATTTTCAAGGAAACCTACCTGCCTGTTATCATTGCAGGAATTGCGCTGATATTTATTCTGGTCTTTGTCATCGGCTCGATCGTTCGTGGTGTTCAGCGCCACCAATACGAGGCAAAAATGAAGCAGCAAGCCACGGACGCCAGTGCTGCCCTTTTGCAGCAACAAACCCAGGAAGCGCAGACGCTGCTTGCACAGGTTAAAGATATGGCTGCCCATTATGATTATATAGGCGCTATGGAAGCCTTCGATGGTTTCTCCGGCAAAATATCAGATTTTCCCGAGTTAAACGAGCTGTATCAGCAATGCAAGGCTGCCAGAGAAGAAATGGTCAAATGGGTGGATACAAACAACATTCCAGCTCTGTCCTTCCAAATGCTAATCGCAGACCCGCAGCGTGCTTTCCAGGATGATAAATACGGTAACTCCTACAACAAAAACTTTATAACAACCGAGGAATTTACTAAAATCCTGCATCAGCTCTACGAAAACAATTATATTCTCGTAAAGCTATCTGATATTTATGCGGATGGACAGCTTAAGGAACTGTATCTGCCCGCTGGAAAAAAGCCAATTGTGCTTGTGGAAACGCAGGTTAATTACAATACCTATATGATTGACAGCGACGGTGACAAGCTTCCGGACCAAGGTGGCGATGGCTTTGCCAGTAAGCTGGTAATTGACGCTAACGGGAATATTACCTGCGAAATGGTGGACAGCACCGGTGCCACGCAAACCGGCGCATATGACCTGGTTCCCATTCTGGATTCCTTCATTGCTACCCATCCGGACTTCTCCTATAGAGGAGCAAAGGCTGTCTTGGCGCTAACAGGCTATGACGGACTCTTTGGCTACCGCACAAGCGCTTCTGCCGTCGGCACCTTCGATGTGGACATCGAGTCTGCCTCAGCAAGAGAAATCGCAAAGCATCTGCGGGAATCCGGCTACGAACTTGCCTGCTATACCTATGAGAATGTGGCTTACGGACAAATAGAAAACGCAAAAATTCTATACGATATGAACAAGTGGCAAACTGAGGTAGAACCCATTCTGGGCAAGGTGGATACGCTGGTTTATGCCAGAAACAGCGATATTTCTGACAGCACCGCCCCCTACTCCGGCGAAAAATTTGATACGCTGCAAAGCTTTGGTTTCACCAGATATCTGGGCTTCTGTACAGAAGCGACCAGCTGGTTCACAGAAGGCGACGGCAATATGCGGCTGGGAAGAATCCTGATTACAGGCAGTGAACTGAAAAACCATCCGGATTGGTTTGAAGACTTCTTCGATGTTTCTGCCGTTCTGGATAGCACAAGACCCTAAATCAAAATTTCCCCACCTGACAGTGAATGTCAGGTGGGGATTATGCTATCAATCATTGCCACGCAGTTGAATAATTTGGTCCCGAAGAACTGCGGCGTATTCGTACTCCATCATCCGGGCCGCTTCCTTCATCTGCTTCTCCAAACGGGCAATCTCATTTTCCTTTTCTGCCTTGGTCAGTTTGATTCCGTTGCGTCCCTTACGCTCAGCGGCAGAAGAAGAAATTTCAATCAAATCACGAACAGACTTGATAACTGTTTTCGGCACAATTCCATTTTCCTTGTTGTATGCATCCTGAATTTGACGGCGGCGCTTGGTTTCCTCAATGGCAATGCGCATTGAATCTGTGATATGGTCGGCATACATAATCACAAGCCCCTCTGCATTTCTGGCTGCACGTCCAATTGTCTGTATCAGGCTGGTTTCTGATCGAAGGAAGCCCTCCTTGTCCGCATCAAGAATAGCAACCAAGCTTACCTCCGGTAGGTCCAATCCCTCCCGGAGCAAATTGATGCCCACAAGGACATCAAATTTTGCCAATCGTAAATCCCGGATTATCTCCATGCGCTCCATAGCGCCGATGTCTGAGTGCATATACCGCACCCGAATTCCGGCTTTTTGCAGATATACCGTCAAGTCCTCCGCCATTTTCTTGGTAAGCGTTGTCACCAGAACACGCTCGTCACAAGCCGTTCTGCGGTTAATCTGTTCTATCAGGTCATCAATCTGACCCTCAATGGGGTGTACCTCGATTTCCGGGTCCAGCAGACCGGTAGGACGTATCACCTGCTCCACAGTCTGACCGGAACGCATCCTCTCAAATTCACCGGGAGTGGCAGATACATAGACAGTCTGGTTTAACTTGGACTGAAATTCTTCAAAATTCAAAGGACGGTTATCGTAAGCCGAAGGCAAACGGAAACCGTAATTTACCAACGCATCCTTTCGACTTCTGTCTCCAGCATACATTGCCCGACACTGGGGAAGGGTTACGTGGCTCTCATCCACAAACAGCAAAAAATCCTCTGGGAAATAATCCAGCAAGGTAGTAGGCGGTGTGCCCGGTTCCCTGCCCTGAATGACACGAGAATAGTTCTCTATACCGGTGCAAAAACCGATTTCATTAAGCATTTCTAAGTCATAATTGGTACGCTGAGCAATTCGCTGCGCCTCCAAAAGCTTATTGTTCTCGTTAAAATATACCACCTGAGCATCGCATTCCCGGCGGATTTCCGCCATTGCACGCTCCAGCTTTTCCCGGGAGACAACGTAGTGGCTGGCAGGATAAATTGCCACGTGGTCAATAAATCTTTCCACCATACCGGACACCGCATTGATTTCAGATATCCGGTCAATTTCATCGCCAAAGAATTCAACCCGGATGGCTCTGCCTGTCCAATATGCGGGATAAACCTCCAGTGTATCGCCACGAACACGGAATTTATTCCGGGAAAAGTCAAGATCGTTACGCTCATAACGGATTTCCGTCAATTTACGCAAAATTTCGTCCAGCGGACGTTCCTGCCCCACACGAAGAGAGATTACCATACTCTTATAATCAATCGGGTCACCCAAACCGTACAGGCAGCTGACAGAGGAGACAACAATCACATCTCTGCGTTCAAACAGCGCAGAGGTAGCGCTGTGGCGCAGGCGGTCAATCTCCTCATTGATAGCAGAATCCTTTTCAATATAGGTATCCGTGTGGGCAATATAAGCTTCTGGCTGATAATAATCATAATAAGAAATAAAGTATTCCACTGCATTATCCGGGAAGAACTCACGGAATTCAGAGCACAGCTGCGCTGCAAGGGTTTTATTATGGGCAAGCACCAGTGTCGGCTTATTCACATTGGCAATGATATTTGCCATCGTAAAGGTTTTACCGGAGCCGGTAACGCCTAACAGCACCTGCTCAGAAAGACCGTTTTCGATACCACAGGTCAGTTTTTCAATGGCCTCCGGTTGGTCTCCTGTGGGCTTATAATCAGATTTAAGATGAAATTTATCCGGCACTGTCCGCACCACCTTTCCTGCTCAATATTTTACCACATACTTGCCCATAAGTAAACTCAAATCGTTGACAAAAAGGCAAGCTTTTACTATAATCCAAAAGAGTTTTGGAAGCTTTGGAGGCTTAAATATGGATAAACACGCTAAAAAGTTCGTAATGGCAGGAATCCTTCTGGCCCTGGGGTTGGTCCTTCCTTTTCTCACCTTGCAAATAAAGGAAATCGGCGATTCCTTGCTTCCGATGCATCTTCCTGTGATGCTCTGCGGGATATTCTGTGGCTGGAAATACGGTCTTGTATGCGGATTGCTTCTGCCATTTATGCGGTCAATGCTTTTTGGAATGCCCCCGATGTATCCCAATGCAGTCTGGATGGCGCTGGAGCTTGCCGGCTATGGCTGTACAGTATCAATACTATACACCGGCATATTTAAAAACCGCTTTTGGTGCATCTATCCCAGTTTGGTAATCGCAATGGTGCTCGGTCGAATTATATGGGGTTTGTCAAAATTGGCGTTGCTTGGATTAAGTGGTCAAGCTTTCACCTTTGGAATGTTCCTCACGCAAGGCTTCGTTGATGCTGTTCCCGGAATTATCCTACAGCTTATTTTAATCCCATTTTTGGTGAAAATGCAAGAAAAGGCGGTTGGGGCTATTTAACGCTCCAACCGCCTTATATTCTTATTGCATACGGGACAACACTGTGTCGTAATCCGGAACACTGGAAATGCCGCCAGGCTTGGTAGTGGAAAGTCCTGCACTGGTACAGGCAAAGGAAACCACATCCCGCAGTTCCGCCTCGTTCAGCACATCCACAGGCTTATCCAACTGCAACAGCTTCCAGACAGCGCTGCCGCCGAAAATATCGCCTGCGCCGGTGGTATCCACAACATGAATACCGGAAAGACCGGGAACCATTCCCTGGGCTGTTTTATTCCGGAAGATGCAGCCGTCTGGTCCGCAGGTGACAAATACCAGCTTTACACCGAAATGGTCCAGAATGTGCTGTGCACCCTCAACAGGCTTCAGTCCAAACAGGAATTTCACCTCTTCATCACTGATTTTGACTACATCAGCCTGAGAAAGTCCCCACAAAAGCTGCTCCTTTGCCTCCTGCATATCCTTCCACAGGGGCTTGCGCAGGTTGGGGTCATAGGTAATCAGCTTGCCCTTGCTTTTTGCGTAGGAAACTGCCTGATAGGTTGCGCTTCTGGCAGGTTCGTTGGTTAAAGACAATGTGCCGAAATGGAACACCTTTGCATCATCAATCAGAGAGAGCTTCAATTCCTCAAAGGTCATACAGGTATCTGCACCGGGCTTTCTGGCGAAGGAAAATTCCCGGTCACCTGTTGCGTCCAGCGTTACAAAAGCCAAGGTTGTGAATACATCCTCTGCGGCAATCAAGCCACTGGTGTCAATGTCTGCTTTTTCCAGAGTAGCAGTCAAAAGTTTCCCAAAGGCATCGGTGCCCACCTTGCCCAGTAGCGCTGTCTTTGCACCGAACTTCGCCAGCGCAGCAAGAAAATTGGCTGGGGCTCCACCAGGATGCGCCGCCATCGTGGGATAGCCGTCAACATCTGCGCTGACACAGGTAAAGTCAATGAGCAATTCGCCCAGTGCCACTACATCCATATCTGCACCTCACTTCGCAACGGGGTACTCGTTACACAGCAAGCGGTAAGGAGGCTCGTCCTCCTCGATGGTGGGGAAACGACCCACAGGAGGATTAAAGCGGTTGTCAGTGTTGTCATCGTTACACTGGCTTACCTCTCCCAGCAGCACAGGACCGGTTCCCTCTTCTACAGAGAAGTCATGGTACAGATACTGCTGAACGTGAATGCTCTCACCGGGAGTTAAGCGAATTTGGGTGCCTGCAGGAACCGTATAGGTTCTGCCATCGGTGTGCACAGTCACATCGGTTTCGTAGTCAATTTCCTCATTGGGCAGACTGTTATAGACACGGATGAGCACATTACCGCCGCCACGGTTAATGATATCCTCAGTTTTGTACCAGTGGAAATGGTTCGGCGCATACTGACCTTCCTTCAGGTACAGCAATTTTTCAGCATATACCTTGGGATACTTGTCAGCCATTGCACGATTGCCGTTACGAATGGTAATCAGAGAAAAACCGAACCTATCGAAGTCGCCCATACCATAGTCCGTAATATCCCAGCCCAGCATACAGTCACGGACCTCGTCATACTCGTGACCGATGGTCTGCCACTGCTCAGGGGTAAAATGGCAGAAGGGGGGCAGATAGCAGCTATGCTTCTGGCACATTGCTTCCAGTTCTTTCAGGGCTTTGTTGATTTCAGAACGTTTCATAAAAAACCTCCAAATTATCGAATGTCATATACACTGCGAACAGCCAGGTTCTTAACCTCGCCACGAACTATCTTTACACGGCGCTCGCCGGCATTCATATCGAAATAGTTGTCCTCCAGCAGCGTATCGGCACCAGCCATAATTTCCACACTTCTTGCATAGGTCTTTGCAGTCACAATAATTTCATCACCCTCCTGACGCACAGTCAACTGGGGATCCAGGAACTTGAAGTGCTTAGGCTGACTGAACAGCACACTACCCTGACCGACTTCTTCACCGTTTTCATTGTAAAGCTCGTAAGCATAATAGCAATCATAGAAATCATACTGGGAGAAATCCTGTTCCGGCAGCCATACAGCGCTGAGCTTGGGGCATTCCACCTGGAAGGTACCTTCTTCGATGACCGAAGCATCCGGACGGCGCAATGACCAATGGGCAGAACCACGGAAATCGTTGGGCGTTTCATTGCTTATATTCAGGTGCGCGCTTTTGACCTTGGGCGGAAATTCCTGATTCACATTTGCAGGTGCGGACAGAAGACCTTCTTCGTGGCAGGAAATCAAAATCGGCGCAAAGAACCGCTTCTCATAATAATGCAACGCCTTCCATCTGCCGAGACTGTCGATAGATGCCCAGCTGGCAACCGGCCAGCAATCGTTCAGCTGCCAGATCACAGCGCCCATACAGCGTCCACGGTTACGGCGCCAATGCTCCACAGCGTACTGCATAGCCTGCGCCTGCAGAAGCTGAGAAGCATAGAGCAAGGTAGTAAATTGTCCGGGATACAGATACATCTGCGACATATAATGCAAAATCTTTTCATTTGCAGTTCCGCTCCTCTGATGTCTTTCCATCATATAGGAAAATACATTTCTATCCTCCGGAATTGTGAAGCTCTCCACTGTTTCCAGACACGGGAACGACTGGAAACCAAATTCTGATGCATAGCGGAAGAAATGATTGCGGTAATCGGTAAAGGGCAGCAAGCCATGCCAAACCTTCCAATAGTGCACATCGCCGCGATTAGGGTCTTGCGGTGCGTCAAAGCAGCCGCCACTGCTGGGGCTGGAGGGCCAATAGAAGGTCTGAGGGTCCTCCTGCTTCAAAACCTTTGGTATAATATACTCGAAGATTTTGATGTAATCCGCCTTATGGCGTTCTGTCACACGGAGAAGTCTTGAGGTTTGATCCTCCAGCTCGTTATTGCCGCACCAAAGTGCAAGGCAAGCGTGATGGCGCAGACGGCGGATATTATCCACAAACTCCGCTGTGATACTCTCCTCAAAATGCTCATCCAGCTCATAGGTGGCGCAGGCGAACATCATATCCTGCCAGACAAGCAGTCCCAGTTCATCACAAATATCAAAGAAATAATCATCCGGATAGTAACCGCCACCCCAGACACGGATGCTGTTCATATTGGCTGCCTTGGCATCCTCCAGAAGTCTGCGTGTACGTTCCTGATTAATGCGTGGGAAGATGTTATCTTCCGGGATATAGTCCGCACCCATAGCAAAAATATCCACACCGTTGACACAGTGAGAGAAGCTCTCGCCCCACTGGTCCTGCTTTTGGGTAACCGTCATTGTACGCAAACCAATGCGTCTTTTCCAGCTATCCAGCTCACCCTCGTCATCGCACAGGGTAACACTAACGCTGTAAAGAGGCTGCTCACCAAAGCCCACAGGCCACCAAAGCTGAGGATTATCAATTACAATTTCGCAGGTTTCCCCAGAAGCGGAAAAGGTCTTGCCATCCGGCGCAGTGACGCAAACTTGTACAGCGCAGTCCTTATCCGCATACTTTGTCAGATTCGTTTTGATATTAAGCTTCACTGTGTCCTGCGTATGCTCCTGCGTTACATAAACATCACGAATACGGGCAGTTTTCACACCGATAACAGAAATATCGCGCCAGATACCGGCATCCGGAAGATTGGGACCCCAATCCCAGCCATACATACAGTGCGCCTTCCGCATATGGGGGAAGCCCTTTAGCGCAAAGCCGCTAAAGTCACGCATATACTTATATCCTTCCAATGCTTTTGTCGGCGAAGAAAGGGTAATAGAGATGGTATTTTCACCAGTGTTAATGCAGTTCTTGATATCAAACTCCCAGGTGCGGTGCATATTATCCGCCGTGCCTACAATCTGACCGTTCACAGATACCGTTGCCAACGTGTCAAGACCTTCACAGCGCAGAAGCACCTTATCATTCTCCAACAGAGACTGAGGAACAGAAAAGCTGCGGAAATATGTAAAGTCATTATCCATCAACCGGAGCGCCTTCTTCTCATTATCCCGATAAAAAGGGTCCTCCATCAGGTTGTTGTTCAGTAAATCATTATAGACAGAGCCGGGAACGGTTGCAGGAACATCCTGAAATTCTGTGTTGGTAACGCATAAGCGCCAGTCGCCATTTAAGGATATGGTTTGCATAATGATTCTCCTCTCAGTGTGCTTTTTTCCACTATGTTCATTATAGACCATTTATCTGATATTGCAAATGGAATCTACACTTTTTATATAAGATTTTCCACAATTTCCTCAGGGATTGCAGCAACCTGCAGGGATATATCCAAATAACAGCGCATCCTCCCTGCTCCCATAGAAGTTCTCACGGTTTTCACTTTTCACACCCTGTCCCTGTTTACAGTCTGCACTATGAAATTTCTTCGAGTTAATATTGAGAATGTAATAGGTTTCCACTGCTATGGTTGCGATTTCATCACGATAGGATTGCATACTCTGACCGGTTTTATAATCAATCAGCACCCCGGGCTGATGGTTATAGGCATAAATGTGGAAACAGATGCCTGCGCCGTCATCCTCTACAGACTTTGCCTCTATACGAACTCCCTCCGCAACGAGACAGTCGTCTGTGTATTCCGGAGTTACCCGGTAAAGCACATGATTTCCGGTTTCTTTTATGTAGTCGGCAACCATATTTTCAAAGGGCAGCATACCCTCAACATTTAAAAACCTTGTGCCGGTTATCAGATTTCGCTCATTGGCATTTTCTCCGGCAAGTTGAAAACCAATTAAATGACAGCGGTTATAGAGCACGCCGCCGTCCACAAAATCATAGGATGCCTGCACCCATCCGGAGGGCTTTATGTGGCTGATACTCTCCCGCTGCTCTGTTGGCATCAGTTCCTCACCCAGGCACGCTCTCGCAACGCCGCACCTGCCCAGTCTGTCAAGGGGAGAATACCATTCATAGGCCAGGATTGTCATCTCATCCTCGGTAAAATCCGGCTGATTCTCATTGATTATGCAATAAGCCTCACCGGAATATGGCGGAAAGGTCTGTTGGGGTTCCGTATTCTGCAAATTGCAGGCAGAAAACAGCAGCATCAATGCAAACAGGCACAACAATACGCTATTTTTTCTCATAAGCAATATTCCTCCAGGGTGATTTTCTCATGAGAATTCCCGGAAAACTCTGCAAGAACACGGGGTTTCGCCGGAATTTGCGGAAAACGCAAATCGGCTGGATACACTCTGTTCCAACGAAACACATACAGCTGCCGCACCTTTCGCATAAATGGTCTTATATCCGTTATTTCCGCAAAGCAGCAATCCCCAGCCTCCGCCTTATCAAGAAAATCCTCAGCAACTTGGATATTTCCCGGGGTATTTGCAAACAAATAACCGGAGTAGTTGTTCATCCAAAGCGTGCAGCCTCGGGAGAGTTCCAGAATTTTCTCGGTAACAATCAAATCCGAGCTCTGTCGACGATTATGAAATGCCATGCCGTTTTTATCATCCAGGCATACAATCATTCGCATGGCATACCCTCTTGCATTAAAGAAGGAATATTCACAGGATTAAAATAATTGGAGTGTACCATAGATACAAAATCATTATCAGCTACCACCACGTGATCCAACAACACAACATCCACAAATTGTAAGGCACCGGCTATCCGGTAGGTTGCCAGGACATCATCTTCAGAAGGAACGGCAACACCACTGGTATGATTGTGAGCCAAAACAACAGAGGACGCTTTCTCCGTCAAGGCTACATCGACAATTTTCCGAATGGAAACTCTGGTGCTGTTTACATCGCCCTCTTCAATTTCACGGCAGGAAATCACCTTGCGCTTTGCATCCAGGCATAACAAGTATACTGTTTCGTTGGCTAAGCCGTTAAAAAACGGAACAAGGTACTCACCGCACTGGTCAAGAGAATTCAGGATACTGGTTTGCTGTGAGCGCTTTACGTGATAATAACGCTCCAGCTGTTTAATCAAGGACAGAAAAACAGCCGCATTTTCTCCCATACCTGCGACCTTTTTCAGTTCCTTCACCGGCGCATCAATCACCTGAGGCAAGCTACCAAAGCGATTTAATAAATTATGCGCAATTTCGTTGGTATCCCTTTGGGGAATTGCGTAAAACAACAACAGCTCCAGAACCTGGTGCTCATTAAAGCCATCCAAACCCTCTCTGGAAAACCGTTCCTTTACCCGGGCACGATGACCCTGATGTACAGACATAAAATTACCTCCTTAGATTTATCTTGCTATTTTCAGGTAATTACGCTAAAATATAAAAAAAGTCGAAATTTGTCGACAGGAGGACCAAAAATGGAACAGCAGGAATTCTTAAATGCCCTGAACTTCCCGGCTTTTACTGTAAAAGACGGAAAAATTGTTCAGGCCAATCTCCCTGCCCTGCAGCATAATATCGAAGTGGGAACTCCCATTACTGCATATATTCACACAGGTATGCAGGAGTATGAGGAATTATCCTCCGGCAAACTCTGTTTGGGGCTTCGTATCAATAACATACCCTGTAACGCCTGTGTCACTTGTGTGGATGACAGACATCTCTTCTGTCTGGAAACAGAATTTGCAGAACCCGAATTCCGAGCTTTTTCTCTGGCTGCCCAGCACCTGCGGGAGCCGTTAAGCGGCGCAATGTATGGCGCTGAGCTGCTACTTTCTGAGTTGGAGGAAAATACTGCGGCGAAAGAAAAGCTCGCTCGGTTAAACAAGCATTTATACAGGCTTCTACGGACAGTTACCAATATGTCTGACGCTGCCTTGTATCGAACACAACAGCTTCAACGGCAGGAACTTGTGGATATTACCGCAATCGCCCGGGAAGTTTTCGAAAAGGCTGCTAACCTTGCTCAAAAAGCTGAAAGAGTTCTGGAGTACAAGCTACCCAAAAACAGCATTTTCTCTCTGGCTGACCGCCAGAAGCTGGAACGGGGCATTTTGAATATGATTTCCAATGCCCTGAAGTATTCTCCCGCTGATAGCGCTGTGCTTGCAGAATTAAAGTGCTCTAATAACCGGCTTTATTTCACTGTGGAAAATGCTATAAAGCAAAGCATTTCAGACAATCCCTTTTCCAGATATCTCAGGGAGCCGGGTATTGAGTGCTGCGAAAACGGTATCGGCTTGGGTATGACAATTGTACAGTCCGTGGCAACCACCCACAACGGAACAGTTCTTTTGGAGCAGACAAAGAAGAATACCGTGAGAATTACCCTTGCCATAACAGTTCAAACCAGCAACTCCCTGATGTTCCGTTCCCCTGTACTGTACCCTACCGATTATGCAGGTGGATTGGACACGGCACTTTTGGAACTGTGTGACATCCTCCCGGATAACCTGTTTGCCGATAGCGAGTGATTTGTGCCCCCGACATTTGTCGGGGGTTATTCTATTTCAGAAGGCGATTCAGATACTGTCCGGTATAGCTCTGCTCGACAGTTGAAACCTCCTCTGGCGTTCCGGTAGCCACCACATAGCCACCATCATCACCACCCTCAGGACCTAAATCAATAAGATAGTCTGCTGTTTTGATTACGTCCAGATTGTGCTCAATCACAAGAACAGTGTTGCCTGCATCCACCAGCTTTTGCAGCACGTCAATCAACTTATGCACATCCGCTGCGTGTAAACCGGTGGTCGGTTCATCCAGAATATAGATGGTTCTTCCGGTAGATGTCCGGGCAAGCTCAGTAGCAAGCTTTACCCGCTGTGCTTCACCGCCGGACAGGGTTGTACTGGACTGTCCAAGCTTCACATAGCCTAACCCAACCTCTACCAGTGTCTGGGCCTTTCTGTGGATTTTCGGCAAATTCTCGAAAAATTCCATAGCCTCTTCCGCCGTCATATCCAAAACCTGCGCAATATTCTTGCCCTTATACTGCACCTCCAGGGTTTCCCGGTTATATCGCTGCCCCTTGCAAACCTCACAGGGCACATATACATCTGCCAGAAAGTGCATCTCGATTTTCACCAATCCGTCTCCGCTGCAAGCCTCGCAGCGACCACCTTTAACGTTAAAGGAAAAACGACCGGGTCCATAACCACGCATTTTGGCATCGGCTGTGGATGCAAACAAATCACGAATATCGTTAAACAGACCTGTATAGGTAGCCGGATTGGAGCGTGGAGTGCGCCCAATCGGACTTTGGTCGATATCAATCACCTTATCCAAATGCTCCATACCCTCAACACAACGACAGAATCCGGGGCGGGTGCGGGCATGGTTAAGCTTTGCCAAAAGGGTTTTATTCAACACCTCCCCCACCAAGCTGGACTTGCCGGAGCCGGAAACACCCGTAACACAGGCCAAGGTACCCAAAGGAATGGACACATCCACATTCTTCAAATTATTTTCCGTAGCGCCCCGCACGGTCAGCCGGTAGCCGTTTCCCTTGCGGCGGGATGAGGGTACCGGAATTTTCTTGAAGCCGGAAAGATACTGTCCTGTAATGGAATGGGGACAGGAAATAATATCCTCCAATGAACCAGCAGCCACAATTTCTCCACCGTGACAGCCGGCACCGGGACCAACGTCCACAATATAGTCAGCCGCCCGCATGGTATCCTCATCGTGTTCCACCACAATCAGGGTATTTCCAAGGTCACGAAGTCGTTTCAATGTCAACAGCAGTTTGTCGTTATCCCGCTGATGCAGACCGATAGAGGGCTCGTCCAGAATATACAGAACACCCATTAAGGAAGAACCGATTTGGGTAGCCAGTCTAATTCTCTGACTTTCACCACCGGAAAGCGTAGCAGAGCCCCGGCTAAGGGTCAAATACTGCAGACCCACATCCGACAAAAAGAGCAATCTTGCTTTAATCTCACGGACAATTTGCTGCGCAACCAGCGCCATATTGCCTTCCAGGTGCAGATTTTCCATAAATTCCAGCGCCTGACGAATGCTCATGCGGCAAAAATCCATAATGCCAATGCCACCAACGGTTACCGCACTTGCTATGGCAGAAAGCCGGTCACCATGACAAGCCGGACAAGGCGCCGTTGCCATACATTCTTCCAATTCCTTCCGTGCCGCATCAGACTGAGTTTCCCGGAAACGGCGGCTGATGTTGTTCAGAATCCCCTCAAAGGGCTGCTCCAGCACACCCATACCGTTTCCCCGGTTGTAGGTCATACGCAGTTTTTCACCCTTGGTGCCATAGAGTATGATATCCATCGCTTCTCTGGGCAAATTCTGTACAGGCTCTGTCAGGGAAAAATGGTATTTCTGGGAAAGCGCCTCAAAATACATCCTGAAGATAGAATCCGTTCTTGCATTATTCCATCCGGATGCCTGGATAGCGCCCTCAAAGATTGATTTTGTTTTATCCGGAATTACCAAATCTTCGTCAGCAATCAGCTGAAAACCCAATCCGGTGCAAGTTGGGCATGCACCATTTGGGTTATTGAAAGAGAACATTCTGGGCTCCAGCTCGGTGAGGCTGATACCGCAATCCTCACAGGCATAGTTTTGAGAGAAGCTGATTTCCTCATCGGTTGCCGGAAGCTGAATGGTTACAAGACCACCGGAATGCTGGCAGGCAGTTTCCACCGAATCCGTAAGACGACGGCGCTGACCTTCTTTCATAACCAATCGGTCAACCACCAGTTCAATGGTGTGCTTTTTATTTTTTTCGCAAGAAATCTGTTCACTTAAATCATACAAAATCCCGTCAACACGGACACGGGAAAAACCGGATTTCCGGGCATCCTCAAATACCTTCTGATGCTCGCCTTTTTTTCCACGGATTGTTGGAGAAAGAACAATAAACTTTGTACCCTCCCCTAAGGCTTCAATTCTGTCGACAATTTGGTCAATTGTCTGGCGGTTAATTTCTTTACCACACTCCGGACAATGCGGAACACCTACACGTGCCCACAAAAGGCGAAGATAGTCGTAGATTTCCGTAACCGTGCCCACAGTGGAACGGGGGTTCTTAGAGGTGGTTTTTTGGTCGATGGAAATTGCCGGTGACAGACCATCAATGGAATCCACATCAGGCTTTTCCATTTGCCCTAAAAACTGACGGGCATAAGAGCTCAGGCTCTCCACATACCGCCGCTGCCCCTCAGCATAAATAGTGTCAAAAGCCAGACTGGACTTACCGGAGCCTGAAAGTCCTGTGAATACTACAAGCTTATCTCTTGGTATAGTCAAATCAATATTTTTCAGGTTGTTTTCTTTGGCTCCCTGAATAGTAATTCGATCATTCATCAGCGCACCCTGCCTGTCAAAAATCTTATTTGTTATTATACCACATATCAGCAGGTTACACAAGCTAAATTCTGCAAAAAACACCACCGTCAGGTGGTGTTTTTTATAATTTCTTCCGCACATAAAATTCCATCAATGGACGCAGACATAATGCCACCTGCGTAGCCTGCGCCCTCCCCTGCCGGATACAGTCCGGAAAGGCTGACAGACTGTTTTTCCTCGTTGCGCACAATGCGAACCGGAGAAGAACTGCGTGTTTCCGGGGCAGTTAACACACCCCCCGGGTCAGCAAAGCCTCTTAGATTACGGTCCAGTTGAACAATCGCCTGCTTCAGCGGTTCTGTGATTTTTTTGGGGAGAACATCGTGAAGGTCGCACCAGGTCACTCCGGGGCGGTAGGAGGGCTGAACGGTCCCAGGACCCACACTTGCCCTGCCGGACAAAAAGTCCCCCACAGTCTGGGCAGGGGCGCGGAAATTACCACCACCGGTCACAAAGGCCTTCGCCTCGATTTCCTCCTGCCATTTTACACCGCCCAAAGCGCCCTCATAAGGAAAGTCCTTTGGATTCAATGTCACAAGCAATGCCGAATTGGCATTCACACCATCCCGGTCTGCGTAGCTCATTCCATTTGTAACAACGCCGCCATCTTCTGAGGCTGCGGCCACCACGTAGCCGCCGGGACACATACAAAAGGTATAAACCGTTTCATTATCCAAATGCTTCACCAGCTTATAATCTGCCGGTGGCAGGGCTGGGTTTTCAATGCCATACTGGGCGATATCTATGTTATTTTGCAGATGCTCAATACGAACACCCATTGAGAAAGGCTTCGCTTCCATCAGAATATTCTCACCCTGGAGCATACGAAAGGTATCTCTGGCGCTGTGACCAATAGCTAAAATCACATGATTGCAAGCAATGAACTCTTGCTGTGTCCGGACACCGGAAATCCTTCCGTTTTCCTGCGTAAACCCAATCATCTGGGTATTAAAACGCACCTCACCGCCCAGAGAAATGATGGTCTTACGAATGTTTTGCACTACATTCAACAACACATCCGTTCCCACGTGAGGTTTGGCGTCGAAGAGAATATCCTCTCTTGCGCCATGGGATACAAACTGTTCCAAAATCCAGCCAATCCTGAGATTATTCACACCAGTATTGAGCTTGCCATCAGAAAAAGTTCCTGCGCCGCCCTCGCCGAACTGAATATTGGTTTTTGTGTCCAATTCTCCAGTAGTAAAGAATTTTTCCACCATTTCAAAGCGGCTTTGAGCATCCGCACCACGCTCTAAAACCAAAGGCTTCAACCCAGCCATCGCAAGCACCAATGCCGCAAACATACCGGCAGGTCCAAAGCCTACAACTACAGGTCGCAAAAGCGACTGACCGCTGGGTTTTGGAATTCGGTAGAAGGCTGTTGGCGCTATCTCTGCTCTTTTGCAGCCACTGCGGCGAATAATTTTTTCTTCGTTTCCCTCAACAGCTACCTCTATGGTATAGACAATACGCACATCCGGCTTTTTTCTTGCGTCTATGCTACGCTTTATGATTTTCAGATTGTGGATTTTAGAATTGGAGAGCTTCAGCATTTTTGCCGCCTCATAGCCAAGCTGGGCAATATTATGCTCCGGCGGCAGAGAGATTTCCCGCAAGCGAATCATAAGTTTTCCTTTCCGGCGCTAGAACCTGCTAAACAACCGGAGCTCCAAGCCCACTGCAGATTATAGCCCCCACAATCTCCATCCACATCCAACACTTCTCCGCAGGCAAATAATCCGGGAACAAGCCTGCTTTCCATTGTTTCAGGATTAAAATCCCGGGTGTAGACACCCCCTGCAGTAACCTGGGCGCAATCCATCCCCATGGGCTCATCCAATGGAATTTCAAAATTCTTTACCACAGAACATACGGCTTCAAGCGCTTCCGTTGACAACTCCCGAATGGGGCTATCGCTTCGAATTCCAGCAGCCTTTGTCAGCACCCGTCCCAGACGATTATGGAGTATGCCGGTTAACAATTCTTCTGCCGGAAGCTCTGTCTCTTTACGTCGCAGCAATTCCTCCAGAAGCATCTGCGCAGACATCTCCGGCAAAAAGTCCAGCTTTGCCCTCCAGTTTCCAGGCCCATAGCACACATCACGAGACACCTCGAAAATCACAGGACCGGATAATCCATAATCCGTAAACTGAATTTCACCAACACTTTGGGAGAATATCGCTTCGTCTTTCAGTATCTCAACAGCACAATTGCAGCGCACACCCTTCAAAGCAGATACGCCCTTCCAGGCTGTTTTCAGCTGCACCAGCGCAGGACGGAGCCGGGTAGATTTGTGCCCCAGCCTTCCCAACAGCTTGTAGCCTGCCATAGAACCGCCCAGCTTAGTGCCGGCTAAACCTCCGCAAGCAACAACCACCCTATTACAGAAAACCGGTGCTTCCCCATTGTCCACGATAAAACCGTTCTCACTTTTCACGATTTTCTGCACATCATAACCGTTGCAAAGTGTAATATTCGGCTTTTGCAGCGCAAACCGCAGCACATCCACCACGGAATTTGCCTGGTCAGAATAGGGGTATACACGCCCGCTGGGTTCGCAAACCGTGTAAAGCCCAAGCGCCCTGAACCAGTTCAGGGTCTTTTCCGGAGACATTGCCCGCAGCGCAAACAACGGAAATTCCAAATCTTCTCCGTGGTAACCGCCATTCAATGCAAGCATATTCGACAGATTGCAGCGACCATTTCCGGATGCTAACAATTTTTTGCCCACCCTGGACTGCCGTTCAAAAATAATCACTTCATTATTCATATTTTGAGAGGCCGCAATTGCCGCAGCCATACCGGATGCGCCACCGCCTATAATGCCAATAATCATCACTTCACCTGCTTTCTGTTGACATTATAGCGCATAATGACCTGCGAAACAAGAAAAACTTCCTTGCAAAGATAAAATCCTATGGTATAATGGCTGGTGGTGAAACAAATGAAAAGAGAAAACATCGATAAAATCGCCCAGACACAGGAAGATAAGATACTGCTTGCCAAGCTCTGGGACAAAATAAGCTCCGGAATTCATAAAAACATCCCGGTGAATACCTGCTTTTTATCCATAAGAGAGCAGGAAATAGCTCGCTTTCTCTTTGGAGATACAGAGGGGCTCTATTCCTTCGGCGGTTATGATGATGCGGAACGAAAAATGCTTGTGTATCTGCCGGACTATCTGGAGGAAGAAGCACTACCGGATACCGCAGCTCTGGCTTGCCTGAGAGCCACCTTTTATCAGGGTGACAGCCCGACACACCGTGACTTCCTCGGTGCGCTGACGGGTGCAGGAATCGCGCGAGAAGTCATAGGGGATATTCTGGTAAATAATGGGAGCTGCGATTTCTTTGTAACACAAGAGGTTGCCCCATTTGTGCTGCAGAACTTCGTTGGCGCAGGGCGCACTAAGGTGAAGTTGCAGCAAATTCCCCTATCGGATGTAGCCGTACCTAAGCCCGAAACGAAAGAAATCCGGGACACATTGCCCTCCCTACGGCTGGACAGCGTAATTTCCGCCGGTTTTCGGGTCAGCCGCAGTGCAGCTGCGGAGTTTGTGATTGCTGGTCGCACAGCTATCAATGGTCTACCTTGCGAAAAACCGGACAAGGTGATTGATGAAGGCGCTACAGTCAGTGTCCGGGGATT
Organism: Oscillospiraceae bacterium; assembly: GCA_017516925.1. Taxonomy (GTDB): domain Bacteria; phylum Bacillota; class Clostridia; order Oscillospirales; family Oscillospiraceae; genus Faecousia. The sequence goes on from JAFXAQ010000001.1 coordinate 59,344, forward strand.
GGGAAAGATACAGTTAAAACTTGTCAACGGTCAAACAAAAAAAGGCCGTATTTCTGTGGTCATTGACCGCTATGTATGAGGTGTTAATATGGATATGAATGCAGTCATTGCCAGAATTAACGAACTGGCGAAAAAGGCAAAAGCAGAAGGTCTGAATGCAGAAGAGCTTGCCGAAAGGGATAAGCTTAGACGAATCTACATTGACTCTGTTAAAGCAAGCCTGACCGGTCAGCTGGATAACACATATCTTGTCAATCCCGACGGGTCTAAAGAAAAGCTTGAAAGAAAGCCCAAGTCTTGACTTTTCAAGTCGAAGATGCTATGATTTCCCTGCACGGAGAGTTGTCCGAGTGGTTTAAGGAGCTAGTCTTGAAAACTAGTGATACCGCAAGGTACCGTGAGTTCGAATCTCACACTCTCCGCCAAAAAACCGGCAAGTTTCGACTTGTCGGTTTTTTAATACCCCCTTGCAGTGGGTGAAATATTGCTCGACAATGTGAAAAAACTTGCAATATTCAAGTCAGTACAATATAATTAGAATGAATATGAGGTGATATTATGCTTTTTTTCTATATCCGTCACGGAGACCCCGTATATAATCCGAATCAATTAACCCCCTTGGGTGAACGGCAAGCAGAGGCAGTTGCTAAACGCCTTTCACGCTACGGAATCGACAAAATCTACTCCTCCCCTTCCAACAGAGCCGTTCAAACCGCAAAACCCACCTGCGAAATCCTAAAGAAAGAAATGTCGCTCCTGGATTTCTCCGACGAAGCTCTTGCATATCAGGAATTTACCATATTGCAGGAAAACGGACGAAAAGAATGGGTTTTTGCAGCCAAAGAGATAAGGCGGCTGTTTCTGGACGAATCGGTAAGAAAGCTTGGTTTAGAATGGTATAACCATCCTGCATTTGCTGGTACACGCTACAAAGAAGGTATGGAACGAATCGGCGCCGCCTCGGATAAGCTGTTTGCCGAGCTTGGCTACGAGCACATTCCCGGAAGCGGGAGCTATAAAGCCGTTCGCCCCAACAATGATCGGATTGCCCTGTTTGCCCACGGTGGATTTGGGCGCGCCTTTATGAGCCATTTGCTGGACATCCCCTACCCTATGTTCTCCACCCATTTCGAGCTGGCGCACACAGGTATGACTGTGGTAGAGTTCAGGGACGAAGGCGGTATCGCTATCCCCAATGTTTTAACATACGGCTCAGACTCACACATATATAAAGAAGGTCTGCCAACCTTCCACTACAACAGAATTCATTTCTAAAATCAGAAGACCGCCCAATGGGCGGTCTTCCGGTTTTACACCTTATCTTTTATCTCATTCCAAAGGTTTCTGAAATAGTGGTCAATACCTTCCATATTGGGATGCAAGCCGTAATCGGCAAAATATTCCATAAAGCGTAGAAACAGAACAAGGAATTAGAACGAAATTCTCTTGACAAACATCCTTGCCTATGCTAGAATACTTTGGCAAAGTAAATATCTTTCATTCGGAGTGATACCCAAGAGGCCGAAGGGGCTCCCCTGCTAAGGGAGTAGGCGGTCAAAAGCCGCGCGAGGGTTCAAATCCCTCTCACTCCGCCAAAAACAAGACCACCCATCGGGTGGTCTTGTTTTTGGTATCGGTATTTATGTGAGAGGGATATGAAAGATTAAATGCAATGCGGACGAGCGTTGCCCGCTGCGGCTGGACGCAGCGGAACATTTATTTTCGCTGAAAGCGAAAATGCAAACAAATCCCTCTCACTCCGCCAACGAAATCCGGTTAGGAAATTAGTCCTGACCGGATTTCTTATTTATATTTGCAATTTTCTTGTGAGAACTTTAATCTTTCTCTTGGCTTTCTCAAAAAAGTGTAAAGACTCTTTTTCCAATTGACATTTGCATCGTATTCGTGTATACTGTCCTTGAAAGTAAATATTCCGTTTAAGTGCTTGTGGATGTGGTAACAGCACCGCAAGAGAATAGAAAACCGGGTGTGAATCCCGGACGGTACCGCCACTGTATGCGTGGAGGCACCCACATTTGACGAAAGTCGGTCATTGGAGAAATCTGAGAAGGCTGTGTGGGAGCTTATGATGCGTAAGTCAGGAGAACTGCTTAAATGAGGTGAAAACACAAGGATCTGCAAGTACGGGTTCTGTGGTTTTTTGTTGCGGAA
>JAFXAQ010000006.1 GCA_017516925.1 Oscillospiraceae bacterium
ATCACCGAGGAGAACAAGGGCGGTCTGGTTGCCAATGTTAAGGGCATCCGTGTGTTCATCCCTGCTTCTCAGTCCGGCGTTGCCAAGGGCGGCGATATGGCTGCTGAGGTTGGTAAGGCTGTTCAGCTGAAGATTACTGAGGTCAACCGCGCTCGCCGCCGTGTTATCGGCTCTATCCGCGCTGTCACCTCTGAGGCTCGCAAGGCTGCGCAGGAGCAGCTGTGGAGCAGCATCGAAGTAGGCGCCAAGTACCACGGCACCGTTAAGTCCCTGACTTCTTACGGCGCTTTTGTGGACATCGGCGGTGTGGACGGCATGGTCCATGTTTCCGAGCTGAGCTGGGGCCGCATCAAGAATCCTGCTGAGGTTGTATCCGTGGGTGACGAAATTGATGTTTACGTCATTTCCTTCGACCCCGAGAAGCGCAAGATTTCTCTGGGCTACAAGACTGCTGATATGAACCCCTGGAACCAGTTTATGACCAACTACAGCGTGGGTGACGTAGCTGACGTGAAGATTGTCAAGCTGATGACCTTCGGCGCATTTGCTGAGATTATCCCCGGTGTAGACGGTCTGGTGCACATTTCTCAGATTGCCAACAAGCGCATTGAGAAGCCTGAGGATGTTCTGTCTGAGGGTCAGGTGGTTCAGGCCAAGATTACCGATGTGGATGCTGAGAACAAGCGCATCTCCCTGTCCATCCGCGCGCTTCTGGAGGAGGCTCCCGAGGAGGAAGCAGCTGAGGAAGCTGTGGAAGCTGAAGTCGAGGCCGAGGCTGAGGCTGAGTAAGAAAACCTACATACCGGGGTCGGCTGTCCGATCCCGGTATTTTTTCCGGGATTACACCGGCAGTAAAATATAAAAAATCAGGAGGCATTTCATTATGGTCAAGCACATTGTTCTTTACAACTTCAAAGAGGGCGTAAACAAAGAAGAGGCAATTCAAATTATCCGGGACGCTTTGGTTCCGCTGGTAGGGCAAATTCCCGGTCTGCGCCATCTGGAGGTTAACCTGACCTTCCAGGGTATGGATTATGCGCTGTACTCTGAGTTTGACAGCCGTGAGGCTATGGAAAATTACGCGGTTCATCCCCTGCATTTGGCAGCTAAGGAGAAGTTCTTCCAGTTCATCGGCACTCGTGTTGCCGCCGATTACCTGCTGTGAGGATACAGTCGATGAAGGCGATTGTAACAGTAGTCGGCAAGGACAAGGTAGGCATCATTGCTGCTGTTTGCACATTGCTTGCCTCCTACAATGTAAACGTTCTGGATATCAGCCAGACGGTTATGCAGGGCTATTTTACCATGATGATGGCAGTGGATGTATCCGGCTGCGATGCAACCTTTGCCTAGCTTGCCCAGGCGCTGGAGCAAAAGGGCAAGGATATGGGGCTTTCCATTCGCTTGCAGCGTGAGGATATTTTTGATGCAATGCACCGTGTGTGAGGTCTGGTATGCTGAATTTAAATGATATATTGTATACCCAGGATATGATTGACAAGCGTCACCTGGATATCCGTACCATTACCATGGGTATTTCGCTGCTGGATTGCGCCGACCCGGATATCAAGGTCTGCGCTCGGAAAATCTACGATAAGATTACCCGCAGAGCCGAAAAACTGGTAAAAACCGGTGAGGAAATCGAGTGGGAATTTGGCATTCCCATTGTGAACAAGCGGATTTCTGTTACCCCCATTGCGTTGGTGGGTAATGCCTGCACAGCAGATAATTATGTGCCCCTTGCCATTGCCATGGACGAGGCGGCAAAAACCTGCGGTGTGAATTTTATCGGTGGTTTTTCCGCTTTGGTGCAAAAGGGCTGTACCAAGGGCGACTGGAATTTGATGAATTCCATCCCGGAAGCCCTGGCAGTCACGGAGCGTGTCTGCGCCAGCGTCAATGTGGGCTCTACCAAGGCCGGTATCAATATGGATGCGGTTGCCAAAATGGGTGAGATTATTAAGCGCACTGCCCAAGTGACTGCCGAAAATGACGGTCTGGGCTGCGCCAAGCTGGTGGTGTTTGCCAATGCGGTGGAGGACAACCCCTTTATGGCAGGGGCTTTCCACGGTGTCGGTGAGCCGGAAACGGTGCTGAACGTGGGTGTGTCCGGACCCGGTGTTGTATATCACGCACTGCAGGGTGTGAAGGGCAGACCCTTCGACGAGGTGGCGGAAACCATTAAGAAAACCGCTTTCCGGATTACCCGTATGGGACAGCTGGTAGGCGTGGAAGCCTCCAAGCGTTTGGGCGTTCCCTTTGGAATTGTGGACCTGAGCCTGGCGCCGACCCCGGCTGTGGGCGACAGTGTTGCCCGGATTTTGGAGGAAATGGGACTGGAGGTTTGCGGCACCCACGGCACCACTGCTGCTTTGGCAATGCTCAACGATGCGGTGAAAAAGGGCGGCGTGATGGCATCGAACCACGTGGGCGGTCTGTCCGGCGCATTCATTCCGGTGTCTGAGGATGAGGGGATGATTGCTGCGGCGGAAGCCGGCGTTCTGCAGCTGGATAAGCTGGAGGCAATGACCTGTGTCTGTTCTGTTGGCTTGGATATGATTGCCGTTCCCGGAGACACCCCGGCATCCACCATTTCTGCTATTATTGCCGACGAAGCAGCCATCGGTATGGTCAACAGTAAGACGACAGCGGTACGTATCATCCCTGCCCCCGGCAAGGTGGTGGGCGACCGTGTAGAAATGGGCGGCCTTTTGGGTAGCGCTCCGGTAATGCCGGTGCACCCGGAAAGCGCAGAAGAATTCATCGCCCGTGGCGGCAGAATTCCCGCCCCCCTGCAAAGCTTAAAGAACTAAAAAAAGGGCAATATCCTATGTTGGATATTGCCCTTTTTATATCCCACCCAGCAAATTGAGGAAAACATCCATCAAATTGAGGTTGCTATTTGCTTAAGAATATAGTATTATTATGGTGCGGATTTGTTAAAAACACACAAAGCAGGAGGCTCTTATGAAAAAAATAATTGCAATTTTATTAACCGTATGTATTGTTCTCAGTTTGTGTGCCTGTGGCGGCAACGGCGGTGCAGAAGAGACGACCGAGGCTGCTTCCCAGGGACTTCAGGTAGGTTATGCCAGAGAATCCATTATGCCTGACGGACAGGTGAATATGTCCGGCTCCGGCAACCAGGAGCACCGGATTTCCACCGGTTATCTGGACATCCTGTATGCAACCTGTACCGCGTTTAGAGACGGTGACACCACCGTGCTGCTTTACTCCACCGATGCCCTGACTGCAAAGTGGAACTGGACCAATAAAGCCCGTACGCTGATTAGCGAAGCAACCGGCGTTCCGGAAACCCACATCCAGATTGGTGCTACCCACTCCCACTCAGGCCCTGCTGTCGGTGGTAATGAGCCTTTGGTTCAGGAGTGGATGCCCATTTATATGAATGCATTGGTGAACTCTGCAAAGGCCGCCATTGCTGACCTGGCACCTGCTAAGATGTACGGCAAAAAGGTGATGACCGAAAATCAGAACTTCGTCCGTCATTACCTTATGAACGATGGCACCTACAGCGGCTCTAACTTCGGCGATACCTCCAGCGGCTATAAGGAGCACGCTACCGAGGCTGACAGAGAAATGATCCTGATCAAGTTGGATAGAGAAGGCGATAAGAAGGACATTTTGATGATGAACTTCCAGGCCCACCCCTGTTTTGTGCCCGGTACTGAGTTGTCTGCTGACTACATCGGCGAGGTTCGTAACATTATCGAAAAAGAAACCGGAATGCAGTTTATCTACTTCCTGGGTGCTACCGGTAACCACAACGCTACCTCCAAGCTGCCCGGTGAGGATGCAGGCAAGACCAAGCAGGCCTACGGTCAGAGCTTGGCAAAATGGGCGCTGGATGTGATTGACGAAATCAACACCCCTATTGAAGGCACCGGCATCGCTTGTGCAGAAAAGGTTGTGACATACCCTTCCAATGATTATGGACAGGACCGTCTGGCAGATGCCCAGAAGGTAACAGCTATGTTCCGTGCTGACGGCGACTCTTCCAAGGCTACCGCTTATGCAAAGACCTTGGGCTTCTGGTCTGTGTATGAGTGTAACGGCATTGTGCAATGCGCCGGACTGGATCCAACCGGTGATATGAAAATGAACGTGGTTCGTATCGGTGGTCTGGGCTTTGTGGCTGCTCCTTATGAGATGTTCTCCAACAGCTCTCTTTACATCAAGGAGAATGCCCCCAATGAATTTACTGTAATTTCCACAGTTACCAACGGCTACGATTGCTACATCCCCTCTGAGGCTGCCTATGCATACGGCTGCTACGAAAGCTATACCGCAAAGTATGCTTCCGGCACTGCCGAAAAAGCCGCTGAGGAATTCGTCAATATGCTCAAGGACATCCAATAAAATATATCGGCAGTAGACAGGCTTACCTGTCTACTGCTTTTTTACACGCAAATTGAAGAAAACAACAAACAAATTGAGGTTGTCATTCACCTGGAAGCATTGTATTATCTATGATATAGAATTATACAATTCGGTAAGACCGATTTGTATAAAACTCATAAAAACAGGAGGCACTTATGAAAAAATCAATTTCTTTACTGTTGGTAACTTGCTTACTTTTGACGCTGTGTGCTTGCGGTACCGGCGGTGCGGGGGAAACCACCGAAGCAACCTTGCAGGGTTTGCACGTGGGCTATGCCCGGGAGTCTATTATGCCTGACGGAAGGGTGAATATGTCCGGCTCCGGCAACCAGGCGCACCGTATTTCCGACGGCTTCTACGATATGCTGTATGCCACCTGCCTTGCTATGAGCGAGGGTGGCAATACTGTCCTTCTGTATTCCACCGATACCTTGGCTTCCAGATGGGGCTGGACCAAGGAAGCCCGAAAATTGATTTCCGAAGCTACAGGCGTTCCGCAGGAGCAGATTCAAATCGGCGGCACCCATACCCACGCCGGTCCTGCTGTGGGCGGTGCTGAACCGTTGGTTCTGCAATGGAAGCCCATTTATATGAATGCGTTGGTTGCTGCCGGTCAAAAGGCTCTTGCGGACCTGGCACCTACCACTATGTACGGCAAAAAGGTTGTTACGGAAAACCTGACCTTCGTCCGCCACTATGTGATGAAGGACGGCAGCTATGCAGGCTCCAACTTCGGCGATTCCAGCAAGGGCTTTGAATCCCACGCTGCGGAAGCGGATCCGGAAATGGTGCTCGTGAAAATGGACAGAGAAGGGGATAAGAAGGATATCCTCCTGATGAACTTCCAGGCGCACCCCTGCTTTACCACATCGGCAGATTACACCACCCTCAGCGCGGATTACATCGGCGCAACCCGCACCATTCTGGAAAAAGAAACCGGTATGAATTTTATCTATTTCCTGGGTGCAGCCGGCAACTTGACCACCGGTTCTTCCATTACCACAGAAAAACAGTACAAGAATAAAAAAGCCTACTCTGAGGCGTTGGCGCAGTATGCGCTGGATGTGATTGACCAAATCAACACCCCCATTGACGGCACCGGCGTGAAAAGCGCTCAAAAGACAATTGAGTATAAGTGCAATGACTACGGTCAGGACAGACTGGAAGAGGCCAGACTGGTGACGGAAAAGTTCCAGCAAACCGGCGATGCTTCCGCCTGTACAGCCTACGCCAGAACGCTGGGCTTCCATTCTGTATATGAGTGCAACGGCATTGTGAACTGCTCCAAATATCCCCCCACCGACGAAATGACCTTCAATGTTGCCCGTATTGGCGGCTTGGGCTTTGTGGCGGCGGACTATGAAATGTTTGCGGAAAACGGTGTGTATATCAAGGAGAATTCTCCCTTCGAATTTACCATTGTTTCCACCTGTACCAACGGTTATAACAACTATTTCCCCACGGAAAAGGCATTTAGCTATGGTTGCTATGAAAGCTTCACTGCCCGCTTTGCCTCCGGTGTAGCGGAAATGGCGCAGGAAGAATTCGTGGGAATGCTCAAGGGTTTGCAGTGATTGTAAAACCGCTTTAAATAGGAGAGTGCAGCTATGGATAAACTTTACGTAGGCTATGCCCGGGAATCCTTTCTCCCGGACAAGCCTGTCAGCATGGCAGGCTCCGGCAACGATGCCCACCGGGTTTCCACCGAAAGCCGCACAGATATGTGCGCCACCTGTATTGCCTTTACCCAAGGGGAAAATACAGTGCTTTTATATTCCACCGATACCCTCGCTGCCAGAACCTGGTGGACAGAAGAAGCCAGAAATCTGATTTTTGAAGCCACCGGCGTACCCCAGACCAACATCCAGATTGGCGGCACCCATTGCCACAGCGGACCTTCCGTAGGTTGGGAGCAGTGTGAAGGCATTTTGGCGTGGAAGCCTAAGTATATGACGGCATTGGTGGAAGCGGCGAAAAAAGCCCTGGCTGACCGGGCGCCCGGAAAGCTGTTCTGCAAGCGGGTAGAAACGGACCGGATGAACTTTGCTCGCCACTATATTATGGCGGACGGCAGCTATGCCGGCTCCAATTTCGGCGATCGCACCAAGGGCTTTGTGAAGCACGTGGGGGAACCGGATAAGGAAATCCAGCTGGTGAAGATTTGCCGTGAGGGTGAGAAAAAGGATATCCTGATGATGAACTTCCAGGTCCACCCCTGTCAAGTGAGGCGAGGGGAGTATACCCTTTTACATGCGGACTTTATTGGTGAAACCAGAACCATTCTGGAGGAAAAAACCGGGATGGACTTCATCTACTTCACCGGCGCTGCCGGAAATATGACCTCAACCTCCAGTATTAAGGGCGAGACACGTGATACGGATGTCTGGGTCTATTCTGAGCTTTTGAGCAATTATGTCCTGGAAGCCCTGCCGGAAATCACGGAGCCTTTGGCTGACGGACCTGTAAGAGCCTGCCAGAAAATCGTGGAGTACAAGTCCAATGACTACGGCAAGGATAGACTGGACGATGCCAGACTGGTGACGGAAATGTTCGGGAAAACCGGCGACGCGACGGCTAGCTCTGCCTACGCAAAGGAGCTGGGCTTCCACTCTGTATATGAATGCACCGGAATTGTGAACTGCTCCAGATACGAGCCAACCCAGCTTATGGAGCTGAATGTGGTGGGCATTGGCGATTTGGGCTTCGTGGCAGCGTCCTATGAGATGTTCAGCCAAAGCGGTCTGGCAATTAAAGCTGGCTCACCTTTCCCAATGACCTTTATCTCCACCTGTACCAACGGCTACAATGCCTACTTCCCCACGAGAGATGCCTATGTCTACGGCTGCTACGAAAGCTTTACCGCAAGGTTTGCCTCCGGCGTTGCGGAAGATACCGTAGATGCCTTCGTGGAAATGCTCAAGAGCATCCGATAAAAAATTCAGCGGACAGAGAAATCTGTCCGCTGTTTTGTTATTTTGCAGATAAATCCACACTTTTTCGTAAGATGCTGAAAGCGGGAACTTGCTTAGGCAGCTGTAAGTAAAACTGCATTTGGGGTGTCCGGGGCTCTTCCAGAGGATTTCCGTCCATATCTGTCATATTACTAACAGTAAAGGCAAAGGGACGGGTGTCCGGCCCCACAGCCTCCAATTCATCCCCTTGGGCGAATTTGTTCCGCAGACTGCACAGTGCCAGCCCGTTTTCGTCACAGCTTTCCACAACGGCGCACACCTGCCACTGCCTGATATATCGGGAGTGCTCCGTGTACTGCCCGGGGTAGCCAAAGTAAAAGCCTGTAGAGTAAACCCGATGGGAGATGTGTTCTACCTCGTCACGCCAAACAGGATCAATGGGCTTGCCTGCTGCCACATCGTCGATGACGTGGCGGTAAGCCCCGGTAACAATGGCGGCATAGTAGGCGGATTTGGCTCTGCCCTCAATTTTCAGGCAGTCCACCCCGGCATCCTGCAGCTGCTGGATATGGTCAATCATACACATATCCCGGGAATTTAAAATGTAGGTACCCTTCTCGTCCTCAAAAACAGGGAAGTACTCCCCGGGACGTTTTTCCTCCACCAGTGCGTACTGATAGCGGCAGGGCTGTGCGCAGGCGCCCCGGTTGGAATCTCTGCCGGTCATATAATTGCTCAGCAAACACCGTCCGGAGTAGCTGACACACATTGCACCGTGACCAAAGGTTTCAATTTCCAGCTCCTGTGGTGTTTTTGCCCGAATGGTGGCAATTTCTTCCAAATTCAGTTCTCTTGCCAGCACTACCCGCTGTGCGCCCAGCTCATACCAGGCCTTTGCGCATTCGTAGTTGGCAATGGACTGCTGGGTAGAAATGTGCCGGGCGCAATGAGGGGCATATTTTCCCGCCAGAGTAAATGCGCCCATATCTGCCACAATCAGGGCATCCACCCCGGCATCGTCCAGCAGCTCCAGGTATTGGGGCAGTTGGGCGATTTCTTCATTTCTGGGCATGGTGTTGACGGTGACATTCACCTTTACACCGTGGCTGTGGGCAAATTCCACAGCCTTGGGCAGCTCCTCGGCCGAGAAGTTGCCGGCAAAGGAGCGCATTCCGAAATCCGTACCTGCAAGATAAACCGCATCTGCGCCGTATAAAACGG